>CAYXJZ010000004.1:0-10336 GCA_964465355.1 uncultured bacterium
CTCATTCTCCCCAATCGAGCGAGAGAAGAGCCTCCACCGAAGCCAGGGCGGTTCAATGTACGACTACAGCTCCATAGCAGGGATGCCCGATCGCAGAAGCGATCGTTTGGTTGAACCTATTGAGTGACACTTCGCCGCTCTGGTGTTTGTGCACGCGGGCCATGACACTCATTGCCGCTGTCGCATCTACGAAAAGGACAGCCTGACGGTTTGCGTAACTCTTCTTATGCTTGCGTCGGATAGAGCGCCCTAGTCTCTTCAAGACCGTCTCCGCGTCTTGATGGCTTGTGCCTTGGCCCGCCAAGGTCGATCCACGTCATGGATACAACCTCGACCTCTACACCGTCGGCGGGTATCCCTATTCTGAAGTCGGGTCCGTCCGACCAAGAGAACTCGATATCGGCCGCTTTCAGCATGGATGCGACAGTTAGTCCGGCCCTCCACCCCACTATCGCGGACAACTGAGGGTTCTTGGTGAAGTTAGCCGATAGTGGGGATATCGCGACCATCGTCGGGGTAGAGACTTGTGTCACAGCCCCCAACTCGGCCACAAAGCCAGCAAGAATCGTGGCATGCATATCCCTGAGTTCCTTGTCCCCCATCGCCAATGCTTCGTTCAGCGAAAGGCTGTATGGTACGGACTGGCGCCAGGGCAATCCAGTATGGTACCTGACCAACGCCTCCAGTTATACCTTTGCATCGTCGATGTGAAGTACGAACATATCCCATATGCAACCACTCCAGGAGTCACTAGTACGCGTTATTCCATACATTCCCCGAACAATCCATAGGTGCTCTTGCATGAGACTCGCTGGATACCCGGAAACCTCGTGCCAGACCGTTAGCTACGTGTCCAGAACACACCTGGCCGGAGTCTCTTCAGGCTGCCTATCTCAACAGGGCATCAGCGTCACCCTTTAGCGCTTGTCTCAAGTTCTGACAGTCCTCACGATGAGGCGAAGGCCTCCGACATAGAGCAGGATGATAGCTATGGCAATGAATATCGTCGCGCAAATTGCTGCTGATCCCGTAGCGAACGCAAGCCCGTTCACACAGATGCTTCGCAGCCAGCTAGGCTGACCACGAATCGCATCGAGCAGAAGGTCACGACGCGCGAACTCGGACACGAGGGCCATAAAGAGCATCGCGCTCCCGAACAGCAGTAACCGACCACAGTTGAATCCTAGATGCGCATCGGGAGTGCCATCCTTAGCTGCCCGCGCGTATCCGAAGCACACGCCTCCTAGCGCCGCGGACGTGCCAATGCCCACGATCAACTGTTGGTAGATCTCTGTGGTCAGATACCGGAACCAGGCACCCGCAAGGACGTGGAAAGTGACGACGACTAACGAAACGATAGGGGCAAGGGCCATCAAGCTCCAGAGGATTACCATTCCGACAACAAGCACCATCCAGGTCCAGCGAATCGCAGTTCTGGCACCTGCAGGCAGTCGGCCATAAAGCTTGCGGAGTCGCTTCATCGTTCGAGATTATCCGTTCTTCCGATTGATGCGCATGCACGCTCCCGAGATTTTGTAGGGCCTCAACCATCTAGTCCTAGAAGCCGTCCACTACTACAGGCATGATGCACCTCCACTACCTGAGGCCATTTCCTGTTAAGCGGGTGGAGATCAGCGAGTCAGTCAGTCCGAGACTCGGAGCTGCTGGAACGTGGGATAAGGACCTGCAATCCGAACGGTGAACTCGGGACAGGTGCAGTCAGCGAGTTCAGATTGTGCCCTCATGGATGCAACCCTCAGAGTCGCATCAGGCTGATAGGCTTGCGGCGCTCCAACCGGTCCTCAGATAGCCTGTGATGAAGTGATGCATGCGAAGTGGATAGATCAGTCACGTCCTAGCCTAGACTGATGCGGGACGACTGGACGATTCTAGAGAAGGCAGCCTGGGTTGCACCGTTCACGTTCTACGGATTGATCGCAGTCGGAGACTTACGGCTCCACGGCCCTCAGAGGATTGCGTTTGTGGAGTCGCTCTTGAACGCGTTCCTTAGCGGGTGGAGCCTTTTCCCCGAACCCGGGCAATCCTCCTGGATCGAAATCCTCGCCGGTCTGGCGGCCGCAATGGCCGCTGCCTTGGCATGGCGGGCATTGCGCCTAAACCTAGAGGATCGCCGGGCTCGTGATCGTCCGCAGCTGCGCCTAGCCGGCGGCACAGTCTATGTACGTGACATGTTCTCAAACGCCCTGCGGTTTGGGTACACGCCGCATCGTCCAGAACAACTGTTTAACGTCGGCTTGGGGCCTGCCACCCAGATCCTGATCAGGTACTCGATCTCTGGCCTGTGGCATCCGCAAGTCCAGAAGTTCCAGGAGCCCGCCTCAAACCTCGTACAAGGTGATGATGCCAATGCCATTGCTGGCTCCGCTTCGGTTGCGGCCGTTGCACCAGGACAGAGTGTTGACGGCAGCCTGGTTCCCGAGGACCTCCTGCATTTCATCGCGGCCCGACTCCAAACTCGTTACCCAAGGGGGGCACAGGCGGACTTGCTGCAGCAACCGCAGGAGGATCCAAATCAGCCATACGTGTTCCGAGTCAATCGATGGGAGTTCTGGGCTGAAGGAAGCATTAGCCTGTCCTACTCAGACCGCTCGGGGGGTAAAGCGTCCCAGGCTGTTGACCACTGTACTTACACCCTGCGTGGTGAGGTAGTGGCGGAGCACCGCCGTACGAACACGCATATCATGGGGTCGCACCGGCACATGGAAGCTCTCCTAGAGGCGTCGTACGCGTAGTGGCGGGCCAGGCTACGAGGCGATTGTCGCGCTTGGTCAAGCCTGTACTCCTGTCCGACCCTATTGGGGGACATGTCGGTCGATCGCTATCACACCCGGCCATTAACTACAGTGGTGGGCTCGAGCGCTCAAGGCTTAATCACTCTAGGTGTGTGCTTGCTGACATGATCGCTCCTTTCAGCCCTCCGGAACACAAGCGAGCACTCGATTCAAGAACCACCGCACTTGATCGCAGCTTCAACCTCTCCAAGATGAATCCCGCCTTGCTCTCCAAAGGCCTGCTCCAAGGAGCGAGGGTGCACCACTCGGACTTCCGAAGCTCCGGCAATGACCAGAAGCGACCTCAGGAGGGCGGTCGTTAGTCTAGGATCACGGGGATTCCGTCTAAGTACGGTAGTTCCATGACGGTTCTTAGCCAGCACGAATGGCTGTCGACACTTGGTCAGACTTGCCACACGGTGGAACGAAGCAAGGCTACCCATGCGCGCTTTGCGCAGAGCATCCTCACATGCATCCTTCTGCAGTTCCACAGCGCACGCAACGCCACCAGGCCACTCGTCACTCAAGAGGAGAGTTCTCATGTAAGACTCCTCGTAGTACACGACGTGGTCCAATAGTCTAGACGGGTGAGGAGTCACCCTCGCTGCTCTCGCCTTGTAGGTAGAACGTGTACCGATATCGGAGAGATCGCGAGTCTGACGGTGTGAGCGCCACTTAGCCAACTTCAGCATGGGCCACAACGCATTAGCAATTGCACGCATAGCAAGATCATCAAGGACAGGCATCAGGTCCTCCTCACATGCGCCAACGACTGACCACCGCCTAGGGGACGTCCCACCAACTTGTTGAGACAAGGTCAACAAGTATCCTTTGCCAAGGGCCGGTCCAGGTGTTCGGTCCTGGAGGTTGACGATGAGACCCGAGAGATCTTCTGAAGCAAGTGCGCCAAGGATCAGGGAGTTTCTCTACCTAGACTTCCCCAAGCTCACCTCCTATCTAGCCCAACTGAGCGACGGCAACACTCTTGAGAAAAGAGTGATGCAAGGGCTCACTACCCGGGACCTCACGAAAGATCCTACGAAAGAAACTTCGGTTTCTGGGAGCGCGAGGGTTTCGGCAGGGGAAGGGACCGGACTGGAGTTCTCTATTCCCAAGCTCCTCGGCCTACTCGCCAGTATCGACACCAAACTTAGCCAACGAACCGTTCAAGGTGGTGACGAGTTCGAGATGTCAGACGCTCACTTCCAGGTCGCGACCAAAGAACTACATCACGAGATCTTCAACCTTGTTGAAGGCCATCTCATTGCCAACGGTCTTGTTGGTCACGACACCAAGATAGACTCGACTTTGCCTTTCCATACAGTAACTGGGCCTGCCGATCTACTCGACTTTTCGCATCTAGCAGGAGCCGTCAGGGACTGGAAAAAGTTTGGCTCTAACTTCGCCACCCTCACGGGGCAAGAGAACTTTGCGGCCTCGATGAAGAACCCAAGGGAGCTTGGTGACCTCATCGGGCAGTTCTATGGCGGACGACTCGGTCTCGTTGTTCATGGTGGCGCAAGCACAGTTACCGCGTACCTTCAAGAAGCCCATCTGACCGTACCTGCTAGCGCCATTGTCGACAACTACGGCCGGTTCACTCAGGTTGACTTAACCGTGTTCGGACTCCACGTCGGTGAGACATACCCCTCGGCAGAAACCGACGGAGAGCTACCCTTTTTGGAACTGGCAGAGCAGATTGCCCCGATCCAACGCCTCGGGCAGATGGCTAGCCAGATCATCAAAGTCAACCGGTCGCTTGAAGCACTAGATCGGTTCTTTCGAGTACGCGGGGGGCATCATTTGTTCCCGATCGCCGTCTATCTAGATTTCGGGCTCGGCGATTGATCCTTGTTCATGAACTGAACGAGACACATGCTGAACTCTCACCCCCTCCACCTCCCCACCCTCCCCATCACTTCCCCGCCCCGCCTCATCACGAACCCCAACCCCACCACCCTCCCTATCCCCAAGAACCCCACCTGCTCCCCCACCACCGCCAACACCTCCCCCCGCTCCGACGGCTGCACCCACACCCGCTGCACCCTGATCCCCGCCCCCTCGAACGCCGCCCGCACCACCGCTAGCATTCCCTGCTCCGGCTTCTCCCTCGCCCGCCTGCGCGCCAACAGACTCAGGTGAGCCCGTGAGACCCGAACCTCCGGCACCATCACCTCCTTGTGCAACGACACCCCGGTGACCGCACAGACCCCCAACTCGTTCACGAAGTAGGTCTGCTGCCGCCAGGCGCAGGCGCCCAGATGCTCGTGGTGCCCGTAGCGCCCGGCGCTGTCCTGCCCCGCCTCGCTCCGCAGCAACGGCTCCCCGCAGGCCGGGCAGACCTCCGTCAACCTCCCCAGCACCCGCTTCCTCGTCTGCGAGCACACCACCAGCAGGCTGGGGTCCACCCGGTACCCGCTCACCTCGCATTCCACCAGCACATCAGGCAGCGCCCGCCGCCCCGACTCCTGGCAGGCCGTCAGCAGCCTCTCCAGCACCAGCGCGCCCGAGACCTCGCAGCGGGCCAGGCGGTCGATGCGCACCCGCTGGCCGGTGCGGGCGCAGACGTCGGACTCGCCCGGGAGGAGGACGGCCTGGGTCTCCTCGCAGCGGTGGGTCTGCTCCGGCAGGGCCCAGCGGCCGCTCAGCTCGGAGCGCAGCAGCGCGTCGCGCAGGGCCTTGCGGCCGGTCACCGCGCAGGTCTCGAACAGCGCAAGGTCGGCCACCCGGCCGGTGACGGCGCAGGCGGCGACCTCGTCGTCGAGCAGCAGCCGCTGGGTGACCTGGCAGCGGACGGTGCGCTCCGGCAGGGCGCGGCGCCCGGAGGAGGCCGAGCGGACCAGCAGGTGGGGCAGCGCCGGCGCCCCGCTCACGGCGCAGGCCTCCATGACCTCGGCGGGGAGCTCCAGGCCGGAGACGGCGCAGCGCGCCTTGGGCGGGGCCTGGCCGACCTCGCCATCGGCGACCTGCAACGTGGCCTCGTAGGGCCCGCCGTCCGCCGCCCTGAACTGCGCCCGCACCCGCACGACCTCGAAGACCTGACCATCGGCCGCGTGCAGCTCGGCGGCGAACTGGGGCGTGAACTGCCGCTCGACGTGCTGGCGCAGCTCATCGGACTTGGCACGCCGCGCCTCCAGGTCGCGCCGCCGCAGGTAGAAGGCCTCGAACTCGCGGAAGTCGGGCTGCGCCGCCACGGTTCGGCGGATGCGCTCTGGGTCGTGGCAGAGCATGGACGGCAGGTGCAGGTCGTCGTCGAAGGCCGGTGCGGCCTCCCGCGCCCGGGCACCCGCCTCGCCGACCTGCACGCTCACCAGGCGCTGGATGCGGTCGTGCGCGACGCCGATGGTGGCCCGGAAGGTGGCCTCGCCGACGAAGTCATGGCGCCGTTCCTCTTCCGTGGCCGCAAGGAACTCGACCCCCTCCCCCATGGCCTCGACCCATGCCCGGGCGACCGCCCGCGGGTCGGTGCCCAGCCGCCGGCTGCGGTCGCGCACCCGGTGGCTGCGGCGGGTTGACCAGTCGCCCACCAGCCGCTCGAAGGCGGGCCGCCCCTCGGCGAAGAGCTCAGCTCCGGCGCCGCCTGGCCCCGCCGCCAGCAGGGGATCGGCCTCGTCGAAGGTCGCCAGCAGCGCCGCCTGGCCCGGCCGCTGGATGCGCAGCCGCTCCTCCTGCTCCTCCACGGCGGCGCCGTCCGCCTCGAAGGCCCGGCGCACGAAGGTTCGCGCGTCCATGCGCGGCCGCACAGGCTCGAACCTTGGCAGCGGCGGGCCGTCGTGGTGCATGGCGTCCAGGTGGCCGAGGTTCTCCTCCACCAGGTCCTTCTCCTCGGCGTACATCGCCCGCGCGCGCTCGATGGTCTCCTCCATCGCTGCAGTGGCCGCCGTCACGTCCTGCCCCTGCAGGGCCTTGAGCACCAGGTTGCGCAGGTCCGCCTCGAACTGCCCCTCTGGATCGTCGCCGCGGCCCGCCGCCTCGAGGATGCCCTCCACGTCGCCGATGGTCTCGCTGATCACCTGCAGGCGGCCCAGCAGCCGGCCGACCACCGTCTCCTCGATGGAGCCGGCCACCACCAGGTTCATGACGGCGACGTGCCGATGCGGCGAGGCCAGGCGCTGGACGCGCCCGATGCGCTGCTCGACCACCATGGGGTTCCATGGCAAGTCGTAGTTGACGACCACGTTGGCGATCTGCAGGTTGATGCCCTCGGCGCCGGCGTCGGTGCTCACCAGCACGTTCACCACGGCGTCCCCGCCGGGGTCCTCGCGCCAGAAGCCTCGCAGGACGCCAGCCTGGGCCTCGGCACCCTGGCCGCCGCCGATGTAGCCGACCTTGGCCCCCTCGCGCTCCAGCGCCTCGCCGATGGCCGCCTGCGTGGCCCTCCGGCGGGTGAAGACCACCAGGCGGTACCCCGGGCCGCGCTCCTCGCGCAGTCGCCGCACCAGGTCGAGCAGCGCCGGCATCTTCGCGCCGGTGGGCGAGGCCTCGGCGATCCCGCGCGCCGTCGCCGCCGCCTCCGGGGGCACCGTGCCGTTCGCCGCCATGTTCTCGAGTTGCTGCGCCAGCGCCGCCGGGCTGGACATCATGGCCTCGGCCAGGCTGATCTGCGCCAGCCCGTCCACGCCAAGGCCGCGCACCAGCCGCAGCATCCGCGTCTCCACCTCACCGCCGGCGCAGGGCAGCAGCGCCACCTCCCGCGAGGGGAACACCAAGCCCGAGAGCCGCCGGGTGGTGCGCACCATGTAGTCACCGAGGCGCCGCCTGAACTCGTCGCGCTTGTCCGGCCGCAGGACAAGGGCCCTGCTGGCCTCGTCGCCGATGTACTCGGCGGCGAAGCGCTCGCGGCTGCCGAAGGGGTTGTCGTGCCGCCTGGCCGCCGCCAGGCAGTCGACCAGCGAGTAGAGGTCCCAGAGCCGGTTCTGGATGGGGGTGGCGGTGAGCATGAGCACGAAGCGGAAGGCGCCCTCGCCCAGCGCATCTCGCACGACGGTGGCCAGCTTGGGCGGGGTGGCCGTGCCGTGCAGGTTCCGCAGCTTGTGGGCCTCGTCCATGATGACCATGTCGAAGCCGGCCGCCTTGATGCGCTCGGCGTGGTTGCGCATCGTCTCGTAGGTGGTCATGACGATGGGCGCCGAGCCCTCGGCCATCCAGAGGACGTTCCTGCCGGTTTCAAACACCGCGTCGATCCCGAACTTCGACCGCAGCTCCTCCTTCCACTGCGGCAGCAGGATCCTGGGTGCCAGCACCAGCGCCCGGCGCACCATCCTGCGCGTCATCAGCTCGCTGAGCACCAGGCCGGCGCTGATCGTCTTGCCCAGGCCCACCTCGTCGGCGATCAGCATGACCGGCGCGTTGCGGCAGAAGGTGACCAGGTTGCGCACCTGGTGCTCGAAGGGTTCCAGGGTCTCGGACCAGTGGCGGGCGGACTGGATGTCGTCCCGGCCGCGGATGGTGATGGGGCTGGCCAGGGCGTACTCGATGGCGGCGAGGTGGAGTTGCTGGTGGAGGTCGGAGGCGGCCAGGGCCAGGCGCGGGAGCTGGAGGGCGTCGCTGGTCCAGGGGTCGGGCATGGAGGAATTTACCGGGATGCAGTCCTTAGGCGCGGTGAATTCTGCGCACCTTCGTTGCGTCTTGCACTGGCTCAAGGGGGCCTAGAAGCTGGCGACCAAGATCCCGTCCTCAATCAGACCCGGCGCCCACCCGCACCCGTTGCACCATCCCACACTGCCCACAGACGTTCTCGATTCCCTGCCCCGCGATGGACGACTTCATCGAACCCCCACAGGAGCAGCGCTTCTTGACACCGGAGTTCGTCCCACAAGCCCGGCAGCGACCGTAAGCCCCAAACCCCGACCTCAGCTCCAGGTCAGCACTCCCACAGGACTTGCAGAAGAGTTGTGGCTCCACCTCCGCCGATTCCGCTGTCGCCAAAGGCGCAGTGCCCGCGGAGGGGTGCCCGACCGTCCCAGCAGCCGAACCCGGCCGCCACCCCTTGGCCACGCCTCCCCCGTACACCACCTCGCTTCTCCCACCCCGATCCGCCGCCTCCAGGAACCGCGCGATCCTCAGCCGCTCCGCCTTGTTGAAGTCCCTAGGGGCCTTGGCCAAAGCCACCAGGTTCGGGTTGAGGAAGGCCGTGTCCTTCCGGTAACCCGCCACCACCGCCTCGATGGCTCCCGGCACCCGGTCCGCCTTCAACACGTTCATGGCCTGCTCCGGCCGTGCCCGCTCGATCCTGCCTTCAACGCTGATGGCTGCGAACACGTCGACTGCCATGAAGCTGAAGGTGCCTTGCAGCATGCCCAACAGCACCTTGTCCAGCAGCTCGCTCTCCCGCGACTGCAGGAGCCGTTTGAGCACCATCCCTTGCCGGTCGGCCTGCAGGGTGGGGTCAGGTATCCCCTGCCAGCGCCCGTGGAACTGCCGCTCCCACTCGCCGGCCTGGGTGACGCGCACGGTTTCGCTGACGCTCTTGCTCTCCACGATGGCGACCCCGAAGGGGTGGACGACCAGGTGGTCGATCTGCGCTGGGTCCCCTTCGTGCTGCAGCTCCAGGCTGTGCAGCACATGGAAACGCTCGCTCTCCCGGAACTGCCGGTCGAGGTAGTGCGCCATCTTCTCTTCGGCCACGATGCCGGCCTTCAGTCGAGGATCACGGGCTTCTCGAACGACGTAGGGTTTGATCACCATGGCCCACAACTCCTGATCAGCAGCACGACGCAGCCAGTTCCATCCACGAGAGGTTGCTCAGGCTATGGGATACCTGCGGTGGCGTCTGCGAAGAACGCACAACGCTGGACCGGTACCATGCCTGGTGGCTGCCTACTGGGTCACCCAGAACAAGACCTTCGCCGTAGAATCTGCCGGCAGCTATCTCTGGGCACCGCTACGGGACCGGGCCGGTGCTGAGCGGCGATCGCACGTCATCTTGGCGGACATGCGTACTGGCGACCTGGTGTTGAGCTATGTAGGGCGCCTCATCATCGCCGTCGGCTATGTGCTGGACCAACCCGTTCATGCCCCCAAGCCCAAAGACCTGGATGACGCTGAACTGTGGCAAGAGGATGGCTGGCTGGTGCGTGTGCACTTCACCGAGTTGGCCAAGCCTCTACCCATCCCACCGTTGACCGACCGACTTCTGGCTGTTCTGCCTTCCCAGCACGGTCCCTTGAACCGCGATGGCACCGGCGCGCAGGGTTACGCCTACTACCTGCCACCGAAGGCCGAGGCGCTTCTCGTCAACGCCCTGGGACTGGGCGTGGTGGAGCGGGTGGTCGAAGACCACATGGTGATCGCCATCCCCGACCTCACCACCCGCGACACCGTCATCGAGGCCCGCGTGGGTCAAGGGCTATTCCGTGAGCAGGTGCTGCAGACCTGGGGCCAGCGCTGCGCCGTCACAGGTATGGCCATCCGAGAACTACTGCGGGCTTCACATATCAAGCCTTGGCGCGTGGCAAACCATGTGGAACGACTCGATCCCCTGAACGGCCTGGCCTTGTCACCCAACTACGACGCCGCCTTTGACCGAGGCATCGTCACTTTCT
>CAYXJZ010000004.1:10436-18421 GCA_964465355.1 uncultured bacterium
CTGGCCTTGTCACCCAACTACGACGCCGCCTTTGACCGAGGCATCGTCACTTTCTCGGACACTGGCCTGGTGTTGATCTCACCGCAGGCCTCGAGGAAGGACATCGAAAGACTCGGCTTCCGCTCCGATCACAGCCTGGCTCATGTGCACGATCAACATCGGAGATACCTGCAACATCATCGGGAGGCCTTCGGGTTCGGTGGTGGCTGATGGCAAGCCCGATGCAGCACCTCAGCGCGCCTCTTGTTTGACCTCTTCCATGTCCAACTAGCCTGCGTCCCCGCTGTTCTTACCATCGATCAGCGCCTGACGAAGCACAGCCACCTTCTGCTCACGGATCTCCGCCCGACTCGACCCATCCGCACCGCGCTCCATGGACAACGTGTGAACGACACCAGACCTACGCCCCAAGGGATCCTTAGAGCTGGGCAGCGGCCGAAGAACCCCCGCCACAGGAGGGTGCTCGCGACTGAAGTACGCCTCGACCCGCTTCAAGGAACGGACGAACAACTCGGCCATCTGCGGATGCGTGGAGGACTTGCCCTGCAGTAGGAACAGGATGCGGGCCTGGGAACCGAGCAGCGAGGCCTTCTCCAAGGGTGTGTAGCGCACCCGGACGTCTGCGGAGAGGATGACGAGTCCTTCTTCGGAGACGATCGGTATCCAGACGGCATCCTCCTCGCCTTTCTGGAAGCGATGCCGATGTCGGACGAGTTCGACCCCTGCCGTCAGCAGGACGTCGACGAACCTGTCCCCATCGAGAACCTCATCGATGAAGAAGCGCACGCCATCACGCAGCCAAGGCGTGGAAGCGAACGGCGTCCTCGATCTGGCCGGTGGTCAGGTCATAGTCCTCGGCCACATCCCGCACCTCTTCCCCCGCGTTCACGCGGGCGAAGATGATCTCCGTGCGCACACCCGTCCCGGTCACCGTCGGCAGGCCGAAGGCCACGGACGGCCGGATCTGCACCGGCTTGTCATCCAAGGCGTATGGCACGACCGGGAAGATCGCGCTTGGCTCCAGAGCGGTGTCGAAGCTGACACGCTGGATGACCTGGTCGAGGAAGCCTTCCAAGGCAAGCTGGCCACCCCTCGATGCGGCCACGGGGCTGTTGGAGATGCCTCGGATGAAGATGTCGCGACCGGCGACGCCGAGATCGTACAGGTACCAGGGCCGATCGAGGGCCTTGGCGACGTAGGCCTTCGCGTTGCGGATCTGCTGCAGGGGCACGAAGAAGGTCTGGCGCAACTCCCTGACGATCATCATCTCTGTGAGCTCGGCGAAGGTGAGCTGGTTCCCTTGCGCCTGATCCAGCACAGGACGGAAGCCCGAGGCGGAACCACTGCCCCCCTTGGCCCACGACCGCACGGTGCTGTAGGGCACCCGAAGGTACCGCGCCACCTCGGCGAAGGGGTACGCGGGGATGCGCGCAAGAGCGACCTGGTTGGCCTTCGTCGTCACTGCCACGACCTCACTCTAGCCGTAAGTACACGAATGCGCGTCGCCGAGTAGGCATTCGCCTAGCCCCACCCAGGTTCAGCCATGCCTGCGGCGCCCCGGAGTTGGCTCGGCCGAGCCAGCTCCCTTACCCAGCCCTTCCCCCACCGCCTTCATCTCCGGCAACCCGGCTCCCTGGTCTCCCCGCTCGATGATCATCGGGCCTCCGCACCCGCACCCCCGCAGGCCTCGGCGAGCGCTAGCCAGCGCATGCCAGGGCTGGCATCCGCGTAGCTCAGCCCGTACCCGCGGGGGAACAGTGGCGCCTCGCAACCCTCGGTAGGGAGGTCGCCCCAATCGAAGGGCAACTGGGCCACGGTGCGCGGCCAGGTGTAGGGCAGCGTGCCAACGAAGTCGCGCCCGCCGAACAGCACGTCGGCGACACCGTCGCCCTCGGAGCCGGGCAGCCAGGCAGCCACCATGGCGTCCGCGAGACCGAGCTCGGCGTCGATCACCATGGGCCTGCCCGACAGGAGCACGACGACCAGGCGGTCCACCTGCTCGCGCAGCCGCAGGATCGCTGTAGCGTCCTGGTTCCCCAGGCGCAGGGTAGCGGTGTCGCCGAACCACTCGGCGTACGGCGGCTCGGCGACGACGGCGATCCCGACGTCGGCCCTCAGCGGAGCACCGCCGGCACCGACGAAGCGGCCCCTTGGGCTGTGGATCACCGTGGCGGCCTCGCCGAAGCCGGCCTCGAGCGCCATCAGGATGGTGGTGCCGGGCGTCAGGGAGGCGGTCGACCCCTGCCACTCGATCGTCCAGCCGCCGGACTGGACACCGACGCTGTCCGCGCCGGAACCCGTCACGAACACCGTCTGAGCGGTGTCCGTGCGCAAGGGCAGCGCGCCCCCCTCGTTCTTGAGCAGCAGAAGCGACTGGGCGACCGCCTCGCGCGCCACGGCGCGGTGCTCCATCGAGCCCACCGACGCCAGCAGGGCGTCGTCGCCGTATGGCCGCTCGAACAGGCCCATCTCGAACTTCACGCGCAGGATGGCGGCCACGGCCTCGTCGATGCGCGCCACCGTGACCTCGCCGCGGTCCACGGCGTTCAGCAGCGTCCGGATGAAGTTCGGGCCGTCGTAGGGCACCATGTTCATGTCGACGCCCGCGTTGACGCTGGCCACCACGGCGTCGTGGTAGTTGGGCGCGACGTCGTCGACGCCTCCCCAGTCGGAGACGACGAAGCCGGTGAAGCCCAGCTCATCCCGCAGCACGTCGCGCAGCAGGTGGGCGTGGCCGTGCATGGGAACAAAGTTCCAACTCGAGAAGGACACCATCACGCTACGGGCTCCGGCCTGCACGGCGGCGATGTAGGGAGAAAGGTGAACCTCGCGCAGGATCGCCTCGTCGCCGACGGTGTCGCCGCGATCGAGAAAGCCGTCGCTGAACGGCGAGCTGCCGAAGATCGTGCCACCGTCGCCGACGAAGTGCTTGGGTGTGGCCAGCACTGTGTCGGGCGCGGCCAGATCATCGCCCTGGAGGCCGCGCATGGCGGCCAGCGCCAAGCGCGTGACGAGTTCGGTGTCCTCGCCGTAGCCCTCGTACGCGCGTCCCCAGCGGATGTCGCGCGGCACCGCCAGGACCGGCGCGTAGTTCCAGTAGATACCTGTGGCGATCATCTCTCTCGCCGTGATACGGGAGATCTCCTCCACCAGGTCGGCGCTCGCGGCGGCGCCGAGGCCGATGTTGTGCGGGAAGACGACGGTGCCTGCGACGTTGGCGTGCCCATGGACGGCGTCCACACCGTAGATGACGGGGATCCCGAGGCGGGTATCCATGGCGGCTTCCTGGTAGGCACGGACCATCGCCGCCCATCCCTCCGCCGTGTTGCCGCCTTCGGGGTAACCGCCACCGCCGCTCAGTACACCGCCGATGGCGTAGCGGCGCACCCCGGCCGGATCGATGCTGCGGTTCTCGATCAGCGTCATCTGGCCGATCTTCTCCTCGAGCGTCATCCGCGCGAGCAGGTCGGTCACCCGCGCCTCGACGCTCAGCTCGGCGTCGAGGTAGGGCGGTGGAGCCTCCTGCGCCGCGGCCAGTGCGAGCGCAGCAGCCAAGACGGGTGCGATCCACCAACGGATCCTCATGTCGGACTCCACGAAGTCGTGCGCACGGACTGCCTCCCAGCGTGGGTGTGTCGCCACCCTGTCAACAAGTTGAGCACCTCCGAGGGCTTGAATGGGATCACGGCACCCCCACCAACCGGAACGCCCGCCGCATCCTCTCCTGCTCCGAGGACGAGAGCCCGTGGCGACCAGCCACCTCGCGCCACCCCTGCACCGCCCCGACCACCTCCGCCACGATCGCCTTGGCCCGTTCCGGCTTGATGCGGTAGTAGCGCGCGGTCGACAGTGCCAGGTCGAGGTCTTGGGCGTTGTCGGCCTCGTCGACGTTCAACCTGAGGCCTTCGCCGTAGGGATCGGGGTTCATGTCATAGGCCGGGGCCAGCACCCAGCCACCTTCTCGCAGCAGGAAGGCGTGGTTGCGCAGGTGATCGTCGGTGTTGGACACGCATATGGAGAAGACGACCCGCCGCCAGAGCTGTTCCAGGTCGGGCGCTGTACGCGCCCCGACACGGACGAGCAGATCGGCCATCTCCAGGTAGCTGGCCCCCTCTGCGGCCCCGTCTCCGTCGCTGCGCTCCAGCAAGGTCATGGCGGAGGCCATGTGCATGCGCTGGCCCCCGTCGGCGCGGTCGAAGCGGCGACTGAGGAAAGTGGCGTGTGTCGACGCCAGCCTCAGCAACCTGGCCTCGGGCACCTCCACACCCGCGCGGCGCGCCAGCTCATGGACCACGGCTTCCCAGGCCCCACTGTCGACGACGTCCCGACCACTGGGGAACTTGGCGATCCACAGGTGCTGCGCTTCATCCTGCACACTCGCCTTGGGCCTCGCACCGCCAAGCGATCCCCCTGGAGCGATGAGCAACCGCAGCCAAGCGCCGTACTGGCCGTCCAACTCCGCGTCGTCGCGTTCGAGTTGGCGAGCCGCGTGCTCAAGCTCGCGCAGCGAGGTCAAGGGCGGCGCGGCCATCTCCTCGCGGTCATCGAGGAAGGGGCCACCCATGCGGAAACGCAAGGCACCCATCCGGTGACCATCGTGGACGCCGAGCAGGTAGTCCGACGGGAGCAGCCGCTCCGGCGTCTCACCCGCCTGGCGCGCCAGGTACGCCGCCCGGCGTTCCATCAGCATGCGTCCCCAACGGTCGGGGCTCGAGTCGAGGAAGACACCGAAGTTCTCCCGTCCAGAAGGCGCGTACTGCGGACCTTGGTGCAGCCGCATGGCAGGATCGAGCACGATCGAAGGCGCGCTCTCGAGCCAGTTCCGCTCGTACTCGAAGGAGAAGATCTCCTTGCCGCGCACCACCGTCGTCCTCAAGTGCCCCATCGGCCTGGCCTCGCCCAAACCCTGCCAGTCCGCCCAGACCTCGATGTCCTTGTCCTTGGAACGGCTCATGCCGGCGACTTCCGGCGCAGCCGTTTGGACCTGACCAGTTGGGCGTCCTGCAGCTTCCTACCCAGCTCGTCGTCCCGCGCCAACAGCGCCAGGTCGTCGTGCAACCCCAGGCTGTGCAGCACGTTGGCGTAGGCCCCCATGGTCACGCCTGGGGAACCCCGCTCGATGGCCTGCAGCGTGGTGCGCGACATGCCGGCGCGTTCCGCGAGCAGGATCATCGACAGGCCGCGGCGCAGGCGGGCTAGGCGGATGTTCTCGCCCAAGGCGCGGAGAAGGCGCTCTACGGAGGGTTGGGGGGTTGCGGTCGGGCGTGCCATCGTGGCCATTATTCTAGACATCATCGGGTAGATTCGCGAGTGATTATGAACACTAGGGCCGCATAGACCCGCCGGTCCAGGCTTTGGGGATGAGGTCGAGCCTACGCGAGTTGCTGAGATGCGTCTGCGAAGAACGCACAGCAGGCGTCCCGGCTCGGACCACGGTGACATGGGCTTCTGCCGAGAACCCGCCGGCCTTGGCCAAGTCGGCCTCCATACGACGCGTTCGAGCTGCGACCATCGGTACGACAACTGCCATCGATCTCAAGGCCCATCGAAGGAGTGATGTATAATGATGTACATGGTCCGCAAGCAGCTCTACCTCACAGAGGCTCAGGACGCCTCCCTGAAACGCAAGGCCGAGGAGATGGGCATCTCCGAAGCCGAGATCGTCCGGCGCGCGCTCGACGAGGCCTTGAGCGAGAAGTCAACTCGCCGCTGGCGCCCCGGCCGCCCCGAGGCCCTGGCGGCGCTGCAGAGGACGTGGGCAGAGACCAGCTCGGTCCTCGTCGAGGACTTCGATCGGGACGCCATCTACCAAGACCGCCTGGATCGCCTGACCCCGCAGCGCTGAGCCGCGCAACCCTTGACCTACCTGATCGACACCAATGTCCTGGTCTACGCCCTGGACGCCAGAGATCCCGACCGACGGGCCAGGGCCCGCGACTGGCTCGCCTACCTCACTGAACAAGACGCAGGCCTGCTGTCCACCCAAGCCCTCAGCGAGTTGGCCAACGTCTGCCTGCTTCGCCTGCGGCCCCGATGGACCCCGCAGCAGGTTGCCGAGCACCTCGGGCGACTCTCCGCGGCCATGGACGTGTTGCCCCTCACGGCCGCCGTCGCGCACGAAGCGCTGCGAGGCGTGCGGGACCATGGCATGTCCTACGACGACGCCCAGATGTGGGCCATGGCACGCCTTCACCAGATCCCCTACCTGCTGACCCAGCACATGGACTCCGGCGCCAACATCGACGGCGTCCTGATCCTCGACCCCTTCACCCTGCAACCACCGAGCCCTTAGTCTGCAGCATCCATCACGAAGCGATCCCATCACCCCGAAGCCTCGATGATGCACCCTGCCGCCCCGCAGCGCCACCCGCCTGGGGACCCGGGCTCACGACGGATAGGTTAGTCACCACCTTGACTAAGCAATGGGCGTCCACTAGGCTGCCCCCGTGGCGACCTTCAACGTCCATGAGGCCAAGACCCACCTCTCCCGACTCCTCCAGCAAGTCGAGGCGGGAGAAGAGGTCGTCATCGCCAGGGACGGCAAGCCGATCGCGCGCCTGGTCTCCTTGTCCAAGGGGTCGGCGCGCGTGCCTGGTCGACTGAAGGGGCAGATCAAGGTGGCCGAGGACTTCGACGAGCCGTTGCCCGACGAGTACTGGCTCGACGACGGGTGAGGGTCTTGCTGGACACCCATGCACTCGTCTGGTGGCTGACAGACGACCGGAAGCTCAGCAGGACGGCGCGAGACCTGATCCAGAACGAGGAGGTCTCCGTCAGCGTCGTCTCGCTCTGGGAGATCGAGATCAAGCGCGCCCTCGGGAGGATCGAGGGAAGCGTCCAGTCCATCTTCCAGGAGGTAGCCGGCACCGAAGGCTTCACCCTGCTCGACCTGCGACCTGCTCACGTCCTTGGCTTGGCTGAGCTTCCTCTCCACCACCGCGACCCCTTCGACCGGATGCTCGTGGCCCAAGCACGGCAGGAACAGGCCGTCCTGATCTCGCGTGATGAGGCCATGCGGCTGTATGAGGTTGAGCTGCGGTGGTAAGACCTGGGAACTGCAGCCGCAGACGCACCCTCTAGGAGCGAACCATCCCACCCAACCTCAGCACCGGCTGGATCCTCGCCCTGCTCTCCGGCGCCGCCTTCGGCACCGCTGGCGTCTTCGGCAAAGGCTTGCTGGTCACCGACTGGTCACCGGCCGCTGCTGTGACCTTCCGGGTCGCCATCGGCGCCTTGGCCCTCGCCATCCCCGCCGCCATGCAGATGCGCGGCCGCTGGCAGCTGCTGCGCAAAGGCTGGCCCAGCGTCGTGCTCTTCGGCGTCTTGGCCGTGGCCGGATGCCAGTTGGCCTTCTTCCAGGCCGTCGAGCGGATGCCCGTGGCCATGGCGCTGCTCCTCGAGTACCTCGGCATCATCCTGGTGGTGCTGTGGCTGTGGTGGCGCCGCGGCCAGCGCCCCCGGCCGCTAACCCAGGTGGGTGCGGCGCTGTCCGTCGCCGGGCTGATGCTGGTCCTGAACGTCTTCGGCGCCGTGAGCCTCGACCCCGTCGGCTCGCTGTGGGCCTTGTCGGCCGCCATCGGCCTTGCCGCCTACTTCGTGATCGCCGCCGACCAGAGCCATGGGCTGCCGCCGCTGGCCTTGGCGGCCGGTGGCCTGGTGGTCGGGACCGTCATCCTGCTGCTGGCCGGCGCCACCGGCCTGCTGCCCATGCGCTGGTCCACCGCCGACGTGGCCTTGGCCGGCGTCCATCTGCCCTGGTGGCTGGCCATCCTGGCGCTTGGCCTGGTCGCCGCCGCCTTCCCCTACGTGGCCGGCGTGACGGCAGCGCGGCGCCTTGGCGCCAAGCTCGCTTCCTTTCTTGGGCTGTCGGAGATGGTGTTCGCGGTGCTGTGGGCCTGGCTGCTGCTGAGCGAGCTGCCCACCGCGCTGCAGGGGCTGGGCGGCGCGCTGATCTTCGCGGGGGTGGTCGTGGTCAAGCTCGACGA
>CAYXJZ010000004.1:18431-73971 GCA_964465355.1 uncultured bacterium
GACGAGTGAGCGCTGCCCTCCGGCAAGCGGTGACCAACCAGCGCGGCGACGCCTAGGCCATGCCCTCCAGCGCCAGCAGGTGGCGGACATGCCGACCGATCCCCACCGCCAACGCGGTCGCAGGCGCCTCCAACCCCACCGACGCCAGCAACGGCCCTTGCTCCCCGTAGGCCCGGTGCGTCAGCACCGACCTCATCTCTGGAAACGCGCCGATGTAGCTGCCCATGTCGGTCTCCTCCACCTCCAGGCCCACGCCCAGGGCCTGAGCCACGAGCCGGTAGTAGTGATGCGCCTCCACCATCTCAGGCCCCACCGCCAGGTAGCTGCCCCGATGCACCGACGCCAGCCCTGCACAGCTCAGCGCCAGCCGAGCAAGGTCGTCGACGTAGATGGGCTGCTGCAGAATCGAGCCGGCTGCCACCAGCCGCAGTGGCTTGCCCTCTCGCAGGTGGGCCAGCAGCCCGGGATCGCGCAGGTGCCACGGCAGGCAGCCCAGCTCGGAGCCGGGACCGTAGATGTGGGTGGGTCGCAGGACGGTCCAGCGCAGCGCGCCGGCGTCGCCCTGCTCAAAGGCCAGCTCGCAGGCCCGTTTGTCGCCGCCGTAGCCAGCCGACTTGTAGCCCGCCTTCTCGTCGCGTGGGAACAGGCCTGGCAGGGTGTCGAAGACCGCATCGGACGACAGGAAGACCAAGTGCCCGGCGCTGGCACAGAAGAGCTCAAGGTCCTGCTCGGCGTCTTCGGCCTGGTAGCCCGCGCAGTCCACCACCAAGTCCCAGCGCTCGCCCAGTTCGTGCAGCACCCGAGCCAGCTCTCCGGGCCTGCGCCTGTCGACTGCGAGCATGCGTACGCCGGGTGGCGCTGTACGTTGGCCGCGGCCCACCACCGTCACCTCGTGCCCGGCGACCTGCGCCACGCGTGCCATGGCGCGACCGACGAAGCCGCTGCCGCCGATGAGCAGGGTCTTCACGATGCGGGCGGCGAAGGCGCCCGGCTCATGCTGGGGTCGCGTCGCCCGGCGCCCAGGCGTCGCGCAGCACGCGCAGGAAGTTGCCGCCCAGGAGCTTCGTCACGTCCTCGGGCTGGTAGCCGCGCTCGAAGAGGCCGGCGGTCACGCGGGGGAAAGCCACCGCTGACTCCAGGCCCTCCACCATGCGCCGGTCGAAGTCGTACCACTCGCCAAGCACCTCGGTGACCTCGGGGTAGAGGCCGCCGCCGCGAGCGAACATGGCCTCGTAGTAGGCGCGCGACTCGCCCTCGCCCAAGTCGGATCCGATGCCGACGTGGTCGATGCCGGCCTGGTCCACCAGGGCGTCGACGTGGTCGAGGAAGTCGCTGAAGCGCGGCCGGACGGCCGGGTCGCGGTAGGACATCGGCGCCCAGAAGGCGGCGCCGATGACGCCGTCGCGTGCCGCCAGGGCGCGCAGCACCTCGGGTGCCTTGTTGCGCGGGCTGGGGGTCAAGGACTTGGCGTTGCTGTGGGTCACGGCCACCGGCAGGCTGGAGGCCTCGATGGCGTCCAAGGTGGTGCGCTCGCCGCAGTGCGAGAGGTCGACCAGCATGCCGAGACGGTTCATCTCGGCCACCACCCGGTGGCCGAAGCGGCTGAGGCCACCGTTGGCACGCTCGACGCAGCCGTCGCCAAGGACGTTGCGCTCGTTGTAGGTGAGCTGGATGATGCGCACGCCAAGGCGGTGCAGGGCCTGGACGAAGCCCAGGTCCTCCATGACCGGGCGGGCATTCTGCAGCCCCATGATCAGGCCGATCCTGCCTTCGCGCTGAGCTCGCAGGATGTCGTCGGCGCGCTCCACCAACAGCACCTCGGAGGCGTGCTGGTCGATGGTGCGGCGCAGCTGCATGAGGTCGAGGGCGGCCCCGGAGAAGTCGTGGGTGATGTTGACCGAGGTGTAGTTGACGGCGTCAATGCCGGCGACGCGCAGCCGGGCGAAGTGCTCGGCCGTCATCGGGGCCGCCTGCAGGCCGTCGATGACCAGGGTGGTGGCGTGGAAGTCGGCGGGGTCGGTGGCTGGCAGGGCGGACATGGGCTCCTCCATCAGGGGCGGACGATGCGGCCCTCTTCGGCGCTGCGCATCAAGGCTTGCACCGCAGCCACGTTGGCGCGGGTGTCGTCGAGGTGGACGTTGCTGGCTGGCCGGCCGGACCGCACCTCGCGGACGAAGTGCTCGATCATGAGCTGGTACTGGTCGACGCCGGGGACGATCTCGCTCTCTTCCGACAGCGCGTCCCGGTGCCAGCCGCGCTGGATGACCAGGGTGCGGTCGTCGACACCGGGGGCGAAGGGCAGCATGCTGCGCAGGCTGGCCTCGCTGCCGGTGATGGTGTAGGACTGCGTGCGCGGCCCACGCAGGCTGCATTGGAAGGTGGCCATGCCACGAGCGAAGCGCAGGCTGCCGGCGAAGACCTCGTCGACATCGCTGTCAGGGCCGATGCGTGCCCAGCCGGCCGCCTCCTCCGGCTCCTCGCCGAAGGCGAGGCGGGCGATGTGGACGCAGTAGCTGCCCACGTCCCAGAGCACGCCGCCGCCCAGGTCGCGGCGCAGACGGATGTCGCCGGGTGCGTGCAGGCCGTAGGTGAAGGTGGCGGAGACGAGCTGGACCTCGCCCAGGGAGCCCGAGCGGACCAGCTGGACGACGCGCCGGGTCTGGGGGTGGAAGCGGTACATCATCGCCTCCATGGCCATGACGCCAGCCCGGTCGGCGGCTGCCCGCACCTCTTCCACGCCTTCCGCGGTGATGGCGAGGGGCTTCTCGCAGAGCACGTGCTTGCCCCGCTCGATCGCGCGCAGCGCCCAGGGGACATGCAGGGCGTTGGGTAGCGGGATGTAGACGGCGTCGATCGAGGTGTCGTCGAGCAGGGCCTGGTAGCCTTCGTGCACCCCCTCGATGCCCAGCCGGCCGGCCGCCAGGCGGGCCCGCGTGAGGTCGCGGCTGGCAATGGCTGCGACCACCGCCCCCCTCGCCCGCTGGATGGCGGGGACGACAGCGCGCAGGCCGATGTCGGCGCAGCCGAGCACGCCCCACCTCAAGGCGCGGGGCACCGGCGTCCCACCTTCCGGGCGGTGGGGTGGGGGGACCGGATCCCGTCCCCCCTCCCCGGCGAAGACGCGATCAAGGCCGCGCTACACCCATGTCGAGCAGCCTCAGGGTCTGGTCGGGCCGCGGACGGAAGCCCTCGATGCCGGCACGGACCCCGTAGAGGTCGTCCAAGGCGTAGAGGTAGATGGCGAAGGGCTCGTCGTGGATGGCCTGCATGGCCGACTGAAGATGCGCGATGCGTTCGGCCTCGTCGGTGGCCTGTGCCGCGCCGGCCATCCCGTCGTCGAAGCCTTGGGGCATCGGGCTGGTGCGGAAGCGGGCGCCTTCGACGTAGCCCAGCAGCGACAGGTAGCCGTCTTGGCCGAAGAGGAAGCCCACGGTGTACAGCGCCGTGGTCTCGCGCGGGCGGGCGTCGAATTGGCGCGCCCACTCCGGGAAGTCCACCGTGCGCTCGGTGACCTGCAGTCCGACGCCGCGCAGGTAGGCGGAGATCGCCTCGCCTGCCTGGCGGTCCTGCGGGTAGCGACCGACGGTGTAGGTGTACTCGATGGGGAAGCCGTCGGGGTAACCCGCCTCGGCCAGCAGGCTGCGGGCACGCACCGGGTCAAAGGGGTAGGACTCCAGGTCGGGGTTGTAGCCAGAGTGATTGTTGGTCAGGAACTGCCCTTCCATCGGCTCGCAGCGGCCGGAGAAGAGTTGGGCACAGATCGACGCCCGGTCCACCGCCAGGTTCAGCGCCAAGCGCACGCGCACGTCACGCAGCGGTTCCGCGTTGGGGTTGTCAGTGTCGAAGAAGGTGGCGAACTGCCGCAGGCTTGGCACGGTGATGAGCTGCAGGCCGGCGTTGCGCTCGATGCGCGCAGCCGCCGCCAGCGGCACGTTCACGGCGATGTCGATCTCGCCCGCTTCCAGCGCGGCCACGCGGGCGTTGTCGTCGGGGATGACCCGGAACACGATGTGCTCAAACCTGGGTATGCCACCCCAGTAGTCCGGGTTGGCCGTCAGCGTGATGTGATCGTCGCGCACGCGGTCGCCGAAGACCCAGGGACCGGTGCAGACGGGCGACTGGTTGAAGGCCTCCGCTCCACGGGCCTGGAAGTCGGCAGGCGCCACCTGGAAGCTGCCCATCGCCAGGACCGAGGGGAGGAAGGCGGCGGGCTGCGTCAGCGCCACGTCCACCGTGTAGCTGTCGACCACGCGCACCTCGTCGAGCAGGCCCTCCAGCCACTGGCTGTAGTTGAAGGCCGAGAACAGCTCCTCCAGGCTGAGCTTGGCGGCCGTCGCGTCGAAGACCTCGCCGTTGCTGAAGCGCACGCCCTGGCGAAGATCGAAGCGCAGGGTCGTCTCGTCCAGCCAGCTGTAGGCGGTGGCCAGGTGCATGCGGATGTAGGCGGCTCCGCTCTCGTCGCTGTCCCAGAACATCAAGGGCTCGCAGATCTGCGCGAAGACGCTGATGTAGGGCGCAGTGGTGTCGAAGGGGTTGAGGGTGGGCGGGTCGACGGACTGGGCGACGGTCAGGGTGCTCTGGGCGGCGCCAAGGGCGGCCCATGACACGAGCAGCAGGACAAGGGTTCGGGCGATGTGGCGCATGGTTGCCAACCTCTCGTTGGATGCAGGGGGGCGTGTCGATGGACGGGGCCACCGGAGGGACCGCTCTCAACTTGGCGAGGCATCACCTCCCGTCGTCGAGCGGCCGGCGGCCTCGGGATCCACGGCGTCGCGCAGCCCATCGCCGACGAAGTTGAAGGAGATGACGAGCAGGGCGATGAGCAGGCCGGGCACGGTGGCGATCCACCAGGAGTCGTAGACGTAGGAGCGGCCGTCGCCGATCATGGCTCCCCAGGTGGTGCTGGGCGGGGTCACGCCGAGGCCGAGGAAGCTCAGGGCTGACTCGGTCAGCACCAGGCGGGCCATCTCGAAGGTGGCCACCGCCAGCACCGACGAGATCACGTTGGGCAGGACGTGCCTCAGGATCACCCTGGCCGACCCGGCCCCAAGGGCCCCGGCCGCCTCGATGAACAGCGAGGTGCGCACGGTGAGCGTCTGGGCGCGGACCACCCGCGCGGTGGTGAACCAGCTGGTGGCGGCAAGCACCCCGACCAGACTGGCCAGGCTGCCGCCAAGGATGGCGATCACCGCCACCGCTAAGGCGATCATCGGGAAGGCGAGCTGCACGTCGATCAGCCAGCTCACCAGCTCGTCCACCCAGCCGCCGAAGTAGCCGGCCAGGAGCCCCATGAAGGTGCCGAAGGCGGTCGCCAGGGCGACGGCCCCAAGGCCGATGGCCAGGGTCAGCCGGGTCGCATGCACCGAGCGCGACAGCATGTCCCGCCCGAGGAAGTCGGTGCCCAAGGGCTCCGACCAGTTCCCCGTCCAGAAGCCAGGACGGTTCGCCCGCGCCAGGTCGACGGCCGTTGGATCGTGCGGCAGCCAGCCGGTGGGCCACAGGCAGAAGGCCAGGAAGACCACCAGCACCGAGAGCCCCACCAGGTTGGCCGGGCTCGAGCCGAAGGCGCGGATGGCGCTGCGCCGACGACCAGGCAGCCCCTCAGTCCCGACCATGGCCGATCCTCGGGTCCAGCACGGCGTAGCAAAGGTCCACCAGGAAGCTCACCAGCACCACGCCGGTGGAGATCACCAGGATGGTGCTCTGCACAAGCGGGAAGTCGCGGCCGGTGATGGAGCTGACAAGCAGGCGGCCGATCCCGGGCCAGGAGAAGATGGTCTCGGTCACCACCGCGCCGGAGAACAGCAGCGCCGACTGCACGCCGATCACGGTGATGATGGGCAGCGCCGCGTTGCGCAGCACGTGGCGCCAGACGACGCGGTCGAGGCTCAGGCCCTTGCTGCGCGCGGTCCGCACGTAGTCCTTGGCCAGGTTGTCGAGCATCGAGGAGCGGGTGACGCGCACGGTCAGCGGCAGCATGAGGAAGCTCAGGACCACCGCAGGCATGATCAGGTGGCGCAACTCGCCCCGGCCGCCGGTGGGCAGCCAGCCAAGCGCCACCCCGAAGAGCAGGACGAAGAGGATGGCCAGGAAGAAGTTGGGGACGCCCTGCGCCAGCAGGACGGCGGCGCGCGCGGCCACGTCGAACGCAGAGTCCCGCCGCAGCGCCGTCCACACGCCAAGGGGCAGGCCGAGCAGCGCCGAGATCAGCAGGCTGGCGCCGGCCAGCTCGAGGGTGGCGGGCAGGCGTTCCAGCACGACCTTGAGGTTGGGCTCCCTGAAGCGCAGGGACGTGCCAAGGTCACCCCGCAGCGCCCCAGCCACGAACCCCAGGTACTGCACCGGCCATGGCCGGTCCAAGCCCTGCTCTGCCCTGTAGGTCTCGATGGCGGTCGCGGAGGCGAACTCACCCAGCACCACGCGAGCCGGGTCGCCTGTCATGCGCAGCAGCAGGAAGGTCACCAGCGTCACCCCGAGCCAGACCATGACCATCCGGCCCAGTCGCCGAAGGAGGAAGGCCGTCACGACGGCTCAGCCTCCATCCGGGTCCCGGTTCGGGTGAATAACGGTCAGGAGCAAGCGCGACCCCCATGGCGGTGCGAACGACGTCGGTTGCAGCGGGCGGGCGGTGAAAGCGGCTCTGATAACGATTGCAGACATGTGAAGGATACTGCCCGCCTATGGGTGTGTCAATCCATCGCCCTCGAGGCAGGCAAAGCCCAGAGAGTCGCTCACCGACCCGCGCTCGGCATCTGCGGCACGGGAGGCCATCCAGTGCAAAGGATTTCAGCCAGGGTGGCGGTGAAGGCGGCGCCAGCGCGCCGACGCGTCAGGCCTGATCGGATCGCGGGGCTGCGGTGGACTCCCTGACCACCAGGGCGGTGGGCAGGCGGGTCACGGTGCCGGGCACGCCCGGCCGCTCCAGCAGCGAGACCAGCCGCTCACCTGCGAGGTAGCCCATCTCGTAGGCCGGCTGGGCCACCACCGTCAGGGCCGGCGCCATCAGCCGCGCCCAGCGCGAGTCGTCGAAGCCAACCACCGAGACGTCCTCAGGCACGCGCAAGCCCGCCGCACGCAAGGCGCGCAGCAGGCCCGCCGTCAGCTCGTTGTTGAAGGCGAAGACGGCCGTTGGGCGCTCGTCGGCCGGCAGGGCAAGAAGGCGCCTGCCGGCCTCCAGGCCATGCTCCTCGTCGTGCCCGGTCGCCGTCTCGATCCAGCGCTCCGGCACCTCGAGCCCGGCGGCGACCATGCCGTCCACATAGCCGCGCAAGCGCTCGGCCCCGGTGGTGATCGTGGGCTTGCCGCTGATCATGGCGATGCGCCGATGGCCCAGCTCGGCGAGGTGCCTGACCGCAGCCAGGCTGCCACCGTGGTTGTCGGCCAGGACGACGTGTGCGCCTTCCACACCGGAGGCCCGGTCGACCTCCACCACCGGGTGGTTGAGGTAACGCCGCAGGTGGCGCGCGGTGTGCTCGGTTGGCACGATGATCAGACCCCTGAACTTGTGGCGCTGGAGTTCGCCGAGGAAGGCCTCTTCCCTCTTGCTGTCCTCGTTGGTGCTGGAGAGCATGACGGTGAGCCCATGGGCGAAGGCCGCGTCCTGCACGCCCTGGGCCACAAGCGCATGGAACTCGTTGAGGATGTCGGCCAGGATGAGCCCGATGGTGGTGGTGTTCTGGTTGCGCAGGTTGCGGGCGAGCTGGTTCGGCTGGTAGTGCAGTTCGGCGGCCACCCGCAGCACCTTGGCCCGGGTGGCCGGCGCCACCATGTCGGGGGCGGACAGGGCGCGGGACACGGTGGAAGGCGACACGCCGGCGCGTACCGCCACATCGCGGAGGGTGGCCGACCATGACAGCGATTGCGACATCCTTCGGAGGATACCGGGGCCATCTGAGGGGGGTCAATCGAAGTGGTCGCTTGACAGCCCGCGGTGCAAGTGCCAGCATCGATGACAGCGTTTGCAGCCAAGCTTGACCCACTCCGCGAGGCCCAGGCTGTGGTTCGGAGGCACCCAAGGCATGCATCGACAGGGAAGCGGGCGACCGACCCGGGTCCATCTCGTCGCCAGCGGCGACCAACGGGAGAGCGCCAACCGGATGTGCTGGCCGGCCCAGCGCGACATGGAGGCCCGTCTGACCGCCGCCTTCGCGCAGCACGGCGTGGAGGTGGTGCGCGCCCACGCCTTCGACGCCGGCAAGGGCCACGGCTTCCTGGACAGCCAGCGCGCCGGCATGGACGTGCTGAGCTCCGTGCCAGATGACGCCTGGGTGGTGGTGGCGGTGGCAGCATGGCAGTACAGCCATCACCTGCTCGCCGGCCTGCTCGACCGCCAGGCGCCGATCCTGACGGTGGCCAACTGGAGCGGCGCCTGGCCAGGGCTGGTGGGGCTGCTCAACCTCAACGCCTGCCTGACCAAGGCGGGCAAGCCATACGCCACGCTCTGGAGCGAGACCTTCGAGGACGCCGCCTTCGGCGCCAGGCTCGACCACTGGCTGCTGCACGGCTGCATCGAACACGACGACGCGCACGTCCACCGCTTCGACCCGGACAGGGCGCCGACGCAGGCGCGCGAGCTCGGCCAGACGCTGGCCGCCGACCTGCGCCGCAACAAGGCCATCATCGGCGTCCTCGACGAAGGCTGCATGGGCATGAGCAACGCCATCCTCGAGGACGGCCTGCTCAACCCCATGGGGATCTTCAAGGAGCGCCTCTCGCAGTCGGCGTTGCTGGCGGAGATGCGCTCGGTGGCCGACCAGGAGGCCGAGGCGGTGATCGCCTGGCTTAGGGGCCGCGGCATGCGCTTCGAGCTGGGCGAGGACGAGGACGAGCATCTCACCGAGGCGCAACTGCGCGAGCAGGGCCGGATGTACGTGGCCGCCGTGCGGCTGGCCGACCGCTTCGGCTGCGACGCCATCGGCATCCAGTACCAGCAGGGCCTCAAGGACATGGCGCCCGCCAGCGACCTGGTGGAGGGCCTGCTCAACGACGCGGATCGGCCGCCGGTGCGACGCGCCGAGGACGGCCAGGAGCTGTACCCCGGCCGGCCGCTCACCCACTTCAACGAGGTGGACGAGTGCGCGGCCGTGGACGGCCTGGTCACCGACCGCATCTGGCGCCGGTTGGGCTTCGACCCGAGCAACACCCTGCACGACCTGCGCTGGGGCGAGGACTACGACCTGGATGGCTCGACCGCCTTCCTCTGGACCCTGCAGATCTCCGGCGCCGTGCCTGCATCCCACCTGGAGGGCGGCTACGCAGGCGCCACGGGCTACCGGCAGCCTGCCATGTACTTCCCCTGGGGCGGCAGCACCCTCTCCGGCGTCTGCCGGCCGGGCGAGCTGGTGTGGTCGAGGGTCTTCGTGCAGGACGGCAGGCTGCACGCCGACCTTGGGCGGGGGCGGGCGCTGCGCCTGCCCGAGGCGGAGACCGAACGCAGACGCCGCTCGACCACCTACGCCTGGCCCATCCTGCACGCCGCGCTCGACGGCGTGAGCCGCGACCAGATGATGGCCCGCCACAAGTCCAACCACCTGCAGGTGGCCTACGCGCCTGAGGCTGCGGGAGCCGACCTGGCGCTGGCCGCCAAGGCGGCAGCCTTCCACGCCATGGGTCTGGAGGTCCATCTCTGCGGCGTCGGGCAGCCATGAGGCCCGAACTGCTGTTGGGCATCGACATCGGGACCTACAGCAGCAAGGCGGTGCTGGCGACACCCGGCGGCGAGATCCTGCGCAGCGCCGTGGCTCAGCACGACCTGGAGCTGCCGCGGCCGGGCTGGGCGGAGCACGACGCCGACGGGCTGTGGTGGGCGGACACCGTCGCCCTCTGCCGCCAGTTGCTGGACGGTCGGCCCTACGGCGGGGCCGATGTCGCGGCGGTGGCCATCAGCGCCATCGGCCCTTGCCTGCTGCCGCTGGACGCGCAGGACAGACCCTTGAGGAAGGGCATCCTCTACGGCGTCGACACCCGCGCCTCGGAGGAGATCGAACAGCTGAACCGGCGCTGGGGCGAGGAGGCCATCTACGCCTTCTCCCGCATGCACCTCAGCAGCCAGGCGATCGGCCCCAAGATCCTGTGGCTGCGGCGTCACGAGCCGGAGGTCTGGGAGCGGACCGCCAGGCTCACCACCGCCAGCAGCTACGTGGTCCTGCGCCTGACAGGCGAGCAGGTCATCGACCACCACACGGCCAGCCACTTCATGCCGCTCTACGGCCCGGCGACCGGCCGCTGGTCAGAGCGCTTCGCCGAGGGCCTTGCCGAGCTGTCGCTGCTCCCTAGGCTGGGCTGGAGCGACGAGATGGCCGGCGGCGTCACAGGCTCGGCCGCCGAGGCCACCGGGCTGCGCCAGGGGACCCCGGTCACGGTCGGCACCGTGGACGCCCTGAGCGAGGCGCTCAGCGTCGGGGTGCTGGATCCCGGCGAGCTGATGGTCATGTACGGCAGCACCACCTTCTTCATCCTGGTGACCGAAGGCGCAAGACCCAGCCCGACAGGCTGGAGCACACCGGGAGCCTTCGCCGGCCAGCAACTGCTGGCGGCCGGCACGGCCACCAGCGGCTCGCTCACCCGCTGGTTCGTCGACGAGCTCGCCAAGGAGCTGCCACTCGAGCAGGCCTACGAACGGCTGTCGCAGGAGGCGGAGGAGGTCGGCCCCGGCGCGGGCGGCCTGGTCATGCTGCCCTACTTCAGCGGTGAGCGCACACCCATCCAAGATCCCTTGGCCCGCGGGGTGATCGCCGGCCTCTCGCTGCACCACCGTCGCGCCCACCTGTACCGCGCCGTCCTGGAGGGGGTGGCCTTCGGCATCCGCCACAACCTGGAGGCCTTCGCCGAGATGGGCGAGACCCTGCGCCGGGTGGTGGCCGTGGGTGGGGGCGCTAGCGGCGACACCTGGCTGCGCATCGTCAGCGACGCCAGCGGCGTCCCCCAGGAGGTGCCGCGTACGACGGTCGGCGCCAGCTACGGCGACGCCTTCCTCGCCGGCATGGCGACCGGCCTCCTGCGACGCGACGACCTGCGCGACTGGGTGGGCGGGGCAAGGCGCATCGAGCCGGACGCGGCGCCGCGCGCTGTCTACGACCAGGCCTACGAGCGCTTCCGGGCCCTGTACCAGGCCACCAAGCCCATCGTGCACGGCCTGGCGCGCAGCGGCGGAGGGACGAAGGCATGACCGGGGCCGAGCGCTGGGCGACCAAGACCATGGCGCACCTGACGCTGGAACAGAAGCTGGCGCAGCTCATCACCGTGCCGCTGGATGGCGCGCTGGCCGTAGAGGGCTCGACCGAGCTCGAGCAGGCGGTCGCCCTCGCCACCGAGCACGGCGTAGGCTCCTTCGTCCTCTACCGCGGCAGGTCGAAGGAGGTGGCCCAGCTCCTCAACCGCCTTCAGGCCGCCGCCGAGCTGCCGCTGCTCATCGCCGCCGACTTCGAGGCAGGCGCCGGCCAGGCGGTCGGCGACGCCACCGAGTTCCCGGCGAACATGGCCTTCTCGGCCATCGGATCCCCCGACCTCATGCACCGGGCGGCATCGATCTACGCCACCGAGGGGCGTGCCATGGGCATCCACCTGGCCTACGCGCCTGTGGTCGACCTCTCGCTGCAGCCGCACAACCCCGCCGAGAGCGTGCGCTCCTTCGGGGCCGACCTCGACCTGCTCGGCCGCCTGGTGCGGGCCCACGTCCGCGGTTTCCACCAGCAGGGGATGCTCGTCACCGCCAAGCACTTCCCCGGGCGGGGTGACGTCGACCCGGTGCCGCACCGCCCGGGCTGGGCCTGGATCGACAAACCGGCCGCGGAGGTGGAGCGCCTGGAGTTCCGCGCCTTCCGCCACGCCATCGAAGCCGGGGTTGACTTCGTCATGACCGAGCACCTGGCCGTGCCCTCGCTCACCGACGGCTCGGACGAGCCCGCCAGCGTCGAGGCGCGCATCACCAGCGGCTGGCTTCGGGAACGCCTCGGCTTCCGCGGGATCATCACCTCAGACGACCTCTGGTACGACCACGTCGTCGAACGCTACGGCGCCGAGGAGGTGGTGGTGCGGTCCTTCGAGGCAGGCCACGACCTCATCCTCAAGCCCCGCGACCCCGTGGCATCCATCGCCGCGCTGGCCGAGGCCGTCCGCTCCGGGCGCATCACGGAGCGCAGGGTGGATGAGGCGCTGGCCAGGTTCCTGGCGGTGAAGGCCGGTCTGGGCCTGCACCGTGGGCGCCTGGTCGACGTAGACCGCGTCGAGGAGCGGGTGGGCATCCCCGCCCACCGGGCCTTGGCCCAGGAGGTCGCTGACCGCTCGCTGACCCAGCTCAGGAACGATGGCGTGCTGCCCCTGGCCGGTTTCAGCGGAGACGACCGGCCCGCCATCGTCAACCTGAACTTGCAGAAGCTGCAAGACGATCCGCTGCCCGAGGCGCTGTCGGCCAAGCTGCTCGAGGCCCTGCCGGGGAGGGGGAGCTGGACTCTACGCCCGGGTACGACGCCAGCCGAGCGGGCGATGATCTACGAGGCTACGCTGTCCGCTGACCTGGTGCTGCTGTCCCTCTTCGTCCAGCGCGACAAGTACGGCGAGGCGGCGCCCCTGCGCAGGGAGGACCTGGAGCTCATCGAGCGACTCGTCGCCCAGAAGCCGGGAAGGGTGGTGGCCATGGCCTACGGCAACCCCCATCTGCTGCGGCGTCTGCCGGGTGTCGCCGCCTTCCTGGTCGGCTACGGGGAGCAGGGCTGGTTCGGGAACCAGCAGATCTACCTCGAGTCCTTCCTCAAGGCTCTGCTGGGCGAGATCCTGCCGACGGGACGGCTACCTGTCGACGTCGACGAGGCCCATGCCATGGGCAGCGGCGGCTAGACCAAGGCTCGATACAACGCCAACGCCACGTCGCCGATCGTCGCCTCTGCCGCCACCTTCGCGATCGTCTCCTCACCCAGACCCAGCTCCCGCGCGCGTACCCGCCACCGCTCCTCCTCTTCCGAACCCAAGGCCTCCCCAAGCCGCGCGTCATAGCCCCGGAAGAAGCCCTTCGCCCCCAAGAGCTGCACCGCCGCCACCCAAGGCCCCTCCGTCGCCATGTCGAAGTCGTTGAAGAAGGCGATCATGTGCCCGCCCTCCACCAGCTCCCGTTGCAGCAGTTCCACGTCCAGCGTGCCCACCTCACGCCCCGTCCGCCGCGCCAGCGCCGCCGCGCAGCCCGCCACCTCGCCCATCTGCATCAGCGTCGGCGTCTGCCGCAGCGTCCCCCAGGCCACGTGGCTGGCCGACACGCACACCGGCACGATCAGGTTGTCCAGCTCCTGAGGCAACAGCACCCCGTATGGCACCTGCGCCGGCCGCGTCTGCTCCTGTAGGAAGAACTGCCCGTCGCAGCAGGTGCCTGGCCGCCGCTCGGTGGTGCAGGCCAGCGAGTCGAGCGGGAAGTCGGTGATGGCGATGCTGTCGGCGTGCACCGGCGTGCGCTCCCAGCCGGGGGCCAGCAACGCGTCGTGCTCGGTGAAGGTGGCGCGGCCAACGATGCGGCGCGCCTCGCGCACGTAGAGGTGGTAGGGCACGTGGCCATTGTCGGCGAACTCGTCGGCGGCCAGGCCCCAGGCCTTGGCCTGCTCGCGCAAGGCCACCGGCACCGCCTCGTCGTTCTGCAGGAAGTAGAGGATGCCGAGCGCATGGTCCAGGTGGCGCCTCTCGATCTCGCGCCGCGTGGCCGCGTCGCCGTCGGCGTAGGCCTTGCCAGCCCCGGTGAAGTTGCTGGCGTTCCAGCTGCGCTTGCGGTTGGGCAGGCGGTGGCCGTGGATCAGGTGGTCCTCGGCCACCATCGCCTCCAGCGTGCGGGTAAGGAAGCGGTGGTGCAAGGCGTATGGCCGCGTACCGATCTCCTCCGGCGAGAGGGCGATGGCCTGGTAGTCCTCGCGCCGGTAGCCATCGGGCCGTGGGACGGGGACGCGGTTGGTCGGGTCGTCCGTGAGGCAGAGGCGGTAGCTGTAGTCCTGGACCTCGTCGTCACCCTCGCCCGTGCTGCCGGCCAGGATGCCCATGGTGCTGCGCTTGGGGTGGATGTTGAGCCGCCCCTCGGCGGCCTCGATGGGGTAGTCGCCGTCCACCCAGCGGGTGAAGAGCTTGCCGGCATGCAGCTCGCCGAACGCCGTCCTGGACTCCCGGCCGATGCGGTATGGCACGCCGGCCACGGCCGCCAGGTCGCCGGTGTAGGAGGCGTCGACGAAGGTGGCGGCGCGCACCAGCACCGTCGGGCCGTCCGGCTCCAGCGAGGCGAAACGCACCGCCAGCACCCGCCGACGGTCGCGCTCCACGCCGACGGGCCGCATGCGGTGGACCAGCTCGATGCCCCCCTCTGCAGCCACCATCTCCCGGATCACCTGCAGGGCCACGCTGGGCTCGAAGCTGAGCATGGGATGCCTGCGGTCGGCGCCGACGCAGTGGGCGTAGGCCGCCGAGTCCTCGCCGTAGCGCTCACGGTAGTGCGCCCGGATGCGCGCCCTGAACTCCTCCACCAGCGGCGAGCGAGCGCCGTCGTAGTGGGTCTCCAACGCACCCAAGGAGGCCAACACGCCGCCCAACTGCTCCTTGGCGGTGACCAGTAAGGTGCGCAGGCCGCCACGTGCGCCCTGGATGGCTGCCGCCACACCAGCCGCGCTCTCGCCGAACACCAGCAGGTCGACCGATCGCTCGCTCACCATCGGGATGCTCCTCCATGCGCGGCGGCGGTCGATCCCGGTCCCGGGAAGCCGCCGCCAGTGCTTGACGATGCCGTCTCTTGGGGGTAGCGTAGCCACATATCAGATATCTGTCAACGTGGGGTCGCGTTCGGACGGGACCAGCCACGGACCGGGGTGGAACCATGGCCGAACTCAGTCCTCACAGCACGCAGGTCCTCGTCGTCGGCGCCGGGGCGGCCGGCCTGTCGGCTGCCATCAGCGCTGCCAGGCAGGGCGCCAAGGTGCTGCTGGTGGAGTACCAGGGCTTCGTCGGCGGCATCTCCTCCACCCTGCCATGGTTGGGCTTCCACGACCGCGACTACCGCCAGGTGGTCAAGGGCCTGGCGGCGGAGTTCGTCCAGCGCCTGCAGCAGCGGGGCGGCGCATCGGACTACGTCCTCGACATCAAGTGCGGCTCGCTGGTCAGTGTCGACAGCCATCAGTGGAAGGTCCTGGCCATGCAGATGGTGCAGGAGGCCGGCGTCGACCTCATGCTCCACACCCAGGTGGTGGCCACCCTGCGCGACAGCGACCGCATCCGCGGCGTGGTGGTGGAGCACAAGTCGGGACGCCAGGAGATCCGTGCCGATGTGATCATCGACGCCAGCGGCGACGGCGACGTGGCCGCCCGCGGCGGGGTGGCATGGGAGAAGGGCCGCACCGCCGACGGCCTGGTGCAGGCGCCCACGCTGGTGTTCCGCCTGGGCGGGCTGGACAGGGCGCGCTTCGTCGAGGCATGCAAGGACCCCGGCCTGCGCTACCGCGAGTGGATCGCCGACGACCCGGTGCTCTGGGCCAAGAACCAGCAGCGCCTTGACGGCATGCAGGCCATCGTCCTCGGCGGCTTCGCCGGCCTGATCGAGCGGGCGCGACGCGACGGCGTGGCCGACTTCCCGCAGACGCGGGTGGTGGGCGTGAAGACGCACGTGGCCGACGAGCTCACCGTGGTCATGACGCGGGTGCTCGGCCTGGACCCCACCGATGTGGCCAGCATGTCGGCGGCCTACCTCAAGCTCTACGGCCAGGTGGACGGGCTGCTGGCCTTCTTCCGCGGCTACGTGCCAGGCGCCGAGGCCGTCAACCTGCGCGAGATCGCCCCCATGCTTGGCGTGCGCGAGAGCCGCCGCATCATGGGCGATTACGTCATGACGATGGAGGACCTGGTCGACGGCCGCGTGCCCGACGACACGGTGGCCATGGGCGCCTACCACATCGACATCCACCGGCCGGCAGGAACATGGGTGGAGTCGCACAACGTGCAGGCCTACGGCATCCCCCTGCGCAGCCTCATCGCACGCGATGTGGACGGCCTGATGATGGCGGGCAAGTGCCTGTCCGCCACGCACGAGGCGGTGGCCTCCACCCGGGTCATCCCCATCTGCATGGCCCAGGGGCAAGCGGCGGGCACGGCGGCCGGGATGGCCGTGGTCCAGGGGACCGACGTGCGGACTCTGGGCTTCGGCCAGCTGCGCGACCGATTGTTGGAGCAGGGGGCCGAGTTGGGCCAGACGCTTGGGCGACCGGACCTGGCCGCCATCGACACCATCGGCCAACTGCCCTTTGATGAGCCGCCCACCACGGGCGACCGTGACGCGGCGTCGGCGGGCGCTGCTGCTTGGGTGCGTTAGTAGCCCGGCGCGCTAGCCGTCCGGTGCGCTAACCGTCCAGCGGCCTGAGGCTGGCCCGCGCCGCTGCGATGGGCAGGTCGACGCGGCTGCGCTCCAGGAAGACGGACACCTGCTGCGCACCCATGGCCGCCAGCCGGTCCAGGGCCTCCTCGAAGTCGGCCCCCACCCGCTCGGGCTGGTGCGCGTCGGCGCCCACCACGATGGGGATGCCGCGCTCGATGGCGCCGCGCAGGAAGGCATCGCCCGGGTAGAACTCGAAAGGTGCCTTGCGCCGTCCAGATGTGTTGTGCTCGATAGCCACGCCGGTGGCAGCGATGCGGTCGAGGCTGGCCTCGATCCAGGGGAGGCAGGCGTCTGGGTCCCAACGCTCTGGCTCCATGATCTTCACCAGGTCAGGGTGCGCCAGGCAGTCGAAGAGGCCGGTCTCCGCGGCCTGCGCCAGGTGACCGAAGTAGCCCTGCCAGAAGGCCATCAGGTCGCCGGTCCAGAAGCGGGAGCGGTACTCGGCGTAAGGCGCGTGCACCGAGCCGAGGACGTAGTTCAAGGGCGCCGAGGCCAGTTGCTGGCGCAACCAGGGCTCGAACTCCGGCAGGTAGTCGCATTCGAGGCCCAGCCGCACGTCCACCTCGCCGGCGAACTCTGCCTGCGCCCGCGCCACCATGGCCTGGTAGTCGCCGAACTGCTCGGCCGCCATCCGGGTGCGGGCGGAATAGCCTTCGGGCATGGGGTTGTGGCAGGTGATGACGATGCCCTTGAGGCCGCGCCTGGCCGCGGCCGCGGCGTAGTCGCCTGGCTCGCCTGAGGCGTGGCCGCAGAGCGGGGTGTGGGCGTGGGTCTCATAGAGCTGGGGCTCCAAGGACTTCGTGGCCTCAGGCATCGCTCAGCCAGCCCCGCACGGTGCGCAGGAAGCGTCGCTGCTCGCCTTCGTCGCCTTCGGCCTCGATGGACACGGTGCCACGGTAACCGTTGGCCCGCAGCGCCATCAGGCAGTCACGCAGCGGCGCGCTCCCGGCCCCCAAGGCCAGGTGCGAGTGCTCGCCGTCGCTGTCGTGCAGGTGGACGTGGACGATCTGCTCGGCCATGGCGTCGATGAAGCCGGCCACCGAGCCGTAGCGATCGAAGGCATGCCCTTCGAAGGGGTGCATGCACAGGGGCGGCGGCCCGGCGCGGAGGTGTGCGTGGCCAAGGTCGAGGGTCAGGCCCACATGCCGCAAGCCGGCATCGCGCACCAGCTCGCACCATTCCAAGGGCAGCAGGAACTGGATGGCTTCCACGCCGATGCGCACGCCTTGGCGCTCGGCCATGGCGTCCAAGCGCTGTAGCGCCGCCAGGAAGCTCGCGCTGCGCTCGGCCTCGCTACGGCCGTGGATCAGGCCGTTGGGGTGGCAGGTCACCACGCTGGCGCCGATGGCGGCGGCCAGCTCGAGCGCATGACCGACCTCGTCGATGGCGGCCTCGCGGAAGAGGGGGTGGAAGGTGGCGTAGGTGGGATCGAAGGCGTGGAAGAAGCTGGCGTGCAGATGCCGCGTGCCCAGCCCCTCCAACAGGGGCAGCAGCCCGGCCGCGACCTCCGCGACCGGGCGCTTGCGACGGGCCCAGAGGCCCTGGAAGGACGCCGGGGCGGTGTGCCACAGGGACAGCTCCACCGCCTCGAAGCCTTCCTCCTTGGCCCAGGCGATCTGGGCCTCGATGCTGGGCAGCCAGCGCAGCATCGCGGTCACCACGCCAAGGTCCATCGTCATCCCCCCTGCAACCGTCCTACTCGGGGTCGCGCACGTACCAGGTCTCGACCCGGTTGTAGACCGGCATGTTGAAGTAGATGATGCCCTGCTCGGCGTAGTGCTCGAAGGGGCCCACCACGCGGCGGTTGAAGGCAAGGGGCCGCAGGTCGAGCCACAGCCAGATGCTGGGCAGTTCCTCGTTGAGGATGGCGCTGACCTCCTGGTAGATGCCCGCCCGCACATCGGTGTCGGCCGAGAGCACGCCTTGGTTCAGCAGGTCGTCGAGGGCAGGGTTGCAGTAGCCCATGGCCAGCACGGCGCCGCAGAGCATGTTGGCGTCGCCCGCCGAGGGATCGAGCGCCAGCCCCATCCCGAACAGGCCCATCTCCAGGGTGTTGTTGACCATCAGGTCGTTCTGCGTTGCGCTGTCCACCAGGCGCGGGTTGATGCGGATGCCCACCTCGGCCAGGTAGGCCTGCATGGCCACCACCAGGTCGGCGCTGAGGGTGTCGGTGAAGTAGTAGATGAAGTCGATCTCGCGTTGGCTCGGCCAGCCGATCTCGGCCAGCAGTGCGCGGGCGCGGTCCGGGTCGTAGGCGTAGTCGTTCAAGCCATCTGGCCAGGTCCAGGACTGCGGGTACATGGTGGTGGCCGCGATGCCGCCGACGTAGATGGTGTCCATCAGGGTGGCCACGTCGATGGCGTAGCGGAAGGCCTGGCGGAAGCGCACATCGGCGAAGTACGGGTCGTTGTGGTTGAGGCGCACGAAGGCGGGCGAGCCCTTGTCCATGACCACCACGTCGACGTTCGGCAGCGCCGAGATGCGTTCGACGTCGTCCATGCCGACGATGGTGGTCTCGAAGGCGGTGGTGTCGAGCGCCCCGGTCTCGATGGCGGCCATGTGCGCCGAGCCGTCGGCGTAGACCTGCAGGATGATGCGCTCGAGGATGGGCGCGCCAAGGTACCAGTCCTCGTTGCGCAGCAGCTCGATGTACTGGTCTGGCACGTAGCTGCCCCAGGAGAACGGGCCCGTGCCGACGCGGTCGGTCCAGTAGCCGTGGTTCAGCACCTCGGCCTTGGGCACGCTGCCGAGGATGTGCTCGGGCAGCATGACCAGGTAGGGCAGGCGGATGCGCACCCACAGGGCCGATGCCTCGGTCAGCTCGATGCGCACGGTGTGGTCGTCCAGTGCCGTCACGCCTTCGAGCGCATCCGCCTCGCCGCTGAGGAAGGCGTCGTAGCCGAGGACGGTGTTCACCCACGGCGCGCGGCGGGAGCCGATGGCCGGATCGACGTAGGCGTTGATGCTGAAGACCACGTCGTCGGCGGTGAAGGGCTCGCCGTCGTGCCAGGTCACGCCCTCGCGCAGGTGGAGGATCCACACCTTGCCGTCCTCCTGCATGTCATAGCTCTCGGCGAGCAGGGGCTGCAGCTCGCCCTGCCAGTCGATGGCCACCAGCGGCTCGTTGACGTAGATGTCCAGCCGGTGGGCGAAGCCCGTCTGCAGCGAGGAGATGGGGCCGCCGGGCAGGAAGCCCTCGCGGTAGACCTGCTCGCCGGACTGGGCCATGGCGCCGGCGCCCAGCGCCAGCAGGCAGAGGACTGCCAGCAGACGGCGGGTCGTTCGTGGTCGGGGCATGCGGTTGGGGGTCATCGGTCTCTCCTCTTCTTCCTAGGGTCGGATACGTCTGGGTCGGATGGGCCGCGCCGTGGCGCGGGGTCATTCGCTTGGCTGTCGATCGTTCACCTCCTTCGTTCCGTCGCTGTCAGCGACGTCCCTGCGATCGCTGGCGCGGGTTGAAGGCGTCGCTCAACCCGTCGCCGATGAAGTTGATGCTGAGCACGGTGACGACGATGGCCAGCCCGGGCGGCAGCCACAACCAGGGCGCGCGCTCGAGCATGGTGAAGCTCTGGGCTTGCTGGAGCATGTTGCCCCAGCTGGGGGTGGGCGCCTGCACGCCGAGGCCGAGGAAGGAGAGGCCGGCCTCCATGAGGATGGCGGAGGACATGAACAGGGTGGCGGCGACGAACACCGAGCTGATGACGTTGGGCAGCACGTGGCGGGCGATGATCCGCCAGGAGGAGCCACCAAGCACCCTGGCGGCCGCCACGTACTCCATGTTCCTGGCGGCCAGCACCTCGCCGCGCACAAGACGGGCGATGGCCGGCCAGCCGAGCAGGCCGATGGCCAGCATGGTGTTGGTCATGCTGGGCCCCAGAGCCGCCACCAGCGCGATGATGGCCACCAGCGGCGGGATGCTCATGATCAGGTCGGTGAAGCGCATGATCAGGCTCTCCACAAGGCCGCCGAAGAAGCCTGAGGCAGCACCAAGCACCACGCCGAGGGTGGTGGCGATGACCACCGCCACGAAGCCGACGGTGAGCGACACCCGCCCGCCCGTCAGCAGCCGCGTCAGGGTGTCGCGGCCGGTGCCGTCGGTGCCGAGCAGGTGCTCGGCGCTGGGCGGCTGCAGCCGCTGGCGCAGGTTCAGCTCGGCGGGGCCGTAGGGCGTGAGCCACGGCGCGAAGACGGTGCCGACGAGGACCACCAGCAGCACCACCACGCCGAAGATGGCCAGCCGCCGACGCATGAAGCGGCGCCAGGCCATGCGGCCGAGGCTGCGGCCGTCGGTAGCCCTGCCGGGATCGGCCACGGCGGTGGCCCCATCAGTCATAGCGCACCCTCGGATCGATGACCGCGTAGGCCAGGTCGGTGAGCAGGTTCGCCACCATGACCGCCAGGCTGAACACCAGCGCAAGACCCATGATCATCGGCGTGTCGCGGGTGTTGACGGCGCGGATGAACAACAGCCCCGTACCAGGCCACTGGAAGACGGTCTCGATGTACACCGCGCCGGCCAGCAGGGTGGGCAGCGCAAGGCCGATGGCGGTGACCAGCGGCGACAGCGCGTTGCGCAGCGCGTGCCCCCAGATCACCTTGCGCTCCGCCAGGCCCTTGGCCCTGGCGGTGTTCAGGTAGTCCGAGCTCAGGACCTCCAACATGCTGTTGCGCGTGTAACGCATGAAGGTGACCATGCGCACCAGGCCGATGGCCAGGGCGGGCAGCACCAGATGGCGCAGGTTGTCGAGCAGGTCGTATGGCTGGCCCGCCGTGCGCATGCCGGAGGAGGGGAACCAGTCGAGCTTCAGCGAGAACACGTAGACGAACAGCAGCCCGAGGAAGAAGACCGGCATCGAGAGGCCGATGAAGCCGAGCACGGTGAGCACGTGGTCGATCCAGGTGTTCTGCTTCAGGGCAGAGAGCACCCCGAGGGTGACGCCCACCAAGAGGGCGAAGGCAAGGGCCACACCCATGAGCTGCAGGGTGGGGCCAAGCCGCAGGCCGATGGCCTGGGCCACCGACTCGTGGCTCACCAGCGAGTAGCCGAACTGGCCCTGCACGATCCGCCCAAGCCAGGCCAGGTACTGGAAGGCCAGTGGTTGGTCGAGGCCGAGCCGGGCGCGTTGCTGGGCCAGCATCTCCCGGCTGAAGCCGGCCTCGTCCGCGAACATGGCCAGCAGCGCGTCGCCTGGCATCATGGCGGCCAGGAGGAAGACGATCAGCGTGATGCCGATGAGCAGCGGCACGCTGACGAGGATGCGGCGGACGGCGTACACCGACATGCTAGGCCCGCGCTCGCTCCAGGACCTGGCGGATGGCCGCGCGCGCGGCCTCGTCCAGGCGCGCTGTGCGGCCGTAGGCCAGGCCGCTGCCGAAGCCGCGTTCGGCGGTGGCGAACTTCAGGCACTCCAGCCAGAAGCCGTGGCTGTGGAGCTGCCACAGCTCGGCGGCAGCGGCCTGCAAGCGGTCGGCCTCGTCGAAGTCGCCTTCTGCCGCGCGCCGCACCATGTCCACGAACAAGGCAGGCTCGACGTTGCTCAGGCCGGGCACAAGGCCGTCGGCACCCGCCCGCAGGGCAGCGCTGCCTTGGCGCTCGGCGCCCTGCAGCACGCAGTAGTCGGGGCGCTGGGCCTTCAGGGCGAGGAAGCCACGGAAGGCCTCCTCGTCACCGGCGCTGTCCTTGATGCCGATGATGTGGTCGACGCCGAGCAGCGCCTGAGCGGTGGCGGGGCTGAGCGGATTGTGGGTCATCGAGGGGATGTTGTAGAGCAGAACGGGCAGGAGGCTGGCGGCGGCGATGGCGGCGAAGTGGTCGTGCTGAGCGTCGGCGTCGGCGGCGAAGTAGTAGGGGGCGGCGGCCACCACCGCGTCGGCGCCTGCATCCTCGGCCTGCGCGGTGGCCTCGATGGCGCGCGCTGCGCTGGGCTCGAGGACGCCGGCCAGCACCGGCACGCGACCGGAGGCGGCCTCGACCGCTGCCCGGATGACCTCGGCGCGTTCATCTGCGCGCAACCAGGGCCCCTCGCCGCTGCTGCCAAGGACGAAGAGGCCACCCACGCCTGCCTCGACCAGCGCGCCGGCCAGGCGGCGGGTGGCGTCAATGTCGACGCGGCCGTCGCCGAGCAGGGGGGTGATCATGGGCGGCACCACGCCCGCCACGCGCAGGCGGCCGCTCACGAGCCGAGCACCTGTTGGTGGGCGCGCTGAAGCCGCTGCTCGATGCCGTCGTAGTGGGTATCCAACGCGGCCCTCGCCCGCTCGACGTCACGCGCCTTGACCGCATCCACCACGGCCAGGTGATCCATGTAGGTCTTCATGGGGTCGTCGTCGGTCAGCGGCACGCGCTGAGAGGCGCGCTGCAGGACGAACCAGAAGGCGTCGAGCAACTCGAGCAGGATGCGGTTGTTCAGGTCGACGTGCAGTAGCCGGTGGAACTCGCGGTCCTGGTCGCGCAGCGTCTCGGCGCGGCTGGCGTGCACCCGCATCTCCTCGACCACGGCGTCCAGCTCGGCGAGGCGGTTGGCCTGGATGACTTCGATCACGTCGCCGATGACGCCCACCTCCACCGCCCGGCGTACCTGCAGGGTCTGGGCCAGCTCGTCGACGTCCTGCAGCAGGCCGTATGGCGCCTTCTCGAGCATGCGCTGCAGCGAGAAGTGGGCCACGAAGACGCCGACGCCATGCCGTACGTCGATGACCCCGACGGCCTCCAGGCCACGGATGGCCTCGCGCACCGAGCTGCGGCTGACACCAAGCTGCGTGGCCAGCACACCCTCGGGCGGAAGCGGGTCACCAGGGGCAAGGCGCTGGTCGGCGATGAAGTCCCGCACCATCGCCTGCACCGAGTTCCGAAGCAAGGGCGCACGTTCCAGACGCGTGATCGAACCGCTCATGGTCCCACCAATCCAGGCAAGAGGGATCTAGGGCCGAAGCCCCGTGGTCAGGTTGCCGACCGTTCAGGGCAGGATAGTGCAGATATCTGATATCTGTCAAGATGGCCTAGCGTGGTCGCCGCAAGGGGCCTGCAGGGCTGTAGGGGGCTAGCCGAAGCAACTTCGTCCATGAGGCGCAGGCGCCTGAGTTCGATGTGACCGATAGCAAAGCTCTCAGCTGGCTTTCTGTCGACAGTCGAGTTCTACATTGATAACTACTCGTCGACCAATTCCAGTTAAAGGTTGTACAGCTTGCTCATGCTCTAGCAAGAGCTTGACTTCATTTGCTCATCCCGAGAATGCCAAGAATGCCCGTAAATGTCATCGCAACATTCTTGATGGCATTTACGGGACATTTAAGGACAAGTAAGGATGAAGTACCGCAAACTCGTCTATCCAAAAGACTTAGGCAACATGCCCATAAAGTCAATCGAACCTAATCCAACCAAACATAACGAGCACTACGCCCACGTCCTGGAGACTGAATCTGGGGATACTCCGCCCGAAGTTGCGTCATAAGCTGCCAGGCCTGGGACCTACTGAGCTGAGTGATCCTACGAATCTCTGAATTCGAAAGCCCGCCTTCTCCACTTTCGGCGCGACTCCGCAGAACGCTCAGAACCCGCGCCTTGGCCGCTTCCCAATCAAGCCGCCGATCTCGATCTGGGTGGCCCGGCAAAGCCAACCTCTCATGCACACGCCTACGCAGCACCCAATAAGACCCAGTCCCTGAACCTCCCCGATCCAAGAAGCCAAACGTGCGTTCCATCTCAGCCAAGATCTCGCGAGCTTCCGGCTCCGTACGTTGACACAGCCGAGCGACCGTGTTCGTGTCAATCTCGATATGTCGAGTCAAAAACTGCAGGACGAGAAGATGATCAGCCCCTAAGAATCGCCCTCCCCTTACCTCTTCCTCTTCAACGAATGCTCTGAACCGCACAGACAGATCAGACGCTCTCACCATGACCCGCACCACTTCGCCAAAGTCCTCGATCACAGGAGGTTCCTTACCTTCCATCAATAACGCCCGATAAACACGCTGAATGCCTAAGTTGCTGCGGTTGACTAGGCGTAGGCGAACGAGCGCTTCAACCAAGCAAGGATTCCTCGTCACCGGCGGATGGTGAAGAATGTTCTGTGGTGTCACGCCACCGATCAACCCACCTGGATTGCTCACTTCGAGCCGTCTGTCAAAGTGCTTCATGAGGATAGGGCTGGGAACTCGGTAGTCAGCATGACCAAAGGCGTTCATCAAGATTTCGCGCAATGCGACTTCGGGGTACGTTCTGACCTCAAAATGGAAAAGGCCTTGCTGAACCGTTTGAATCGGGTTCTCCGCCTGAATACGATCTTCCAACCTCGGTAACGTCAAAGCCAAAGCATCCTGACCATCGATCCGATCTGAATAGTCATCCTCACTGCGCATACGCAGGTACGTCCATGAGAACTGAGGAACCGCAGCCCTGATAGCGCTCGCCCTGCCAGCTAAGAGAACACCTGCTCGTGTCAGCCGCCCGTCGCGAACGACGCCAATGGCCGTCAACAGATCGCTATCCGTGGACCTCAGCAACTCCTCAGGCGCCCGGTCTCGCCGAGCAATGTCGCGCAATTGCTCCATGGCAGCGGGAGAAATGAGGTCATCGACGCGACCCTCAACGAACCCGGCCGTGAAATCCGCTTCGCCAACTTCGGCTACGAGACGTGTAAGGGTGCTCCCAGTGAGCGGTTTGCAGTCCGTACCAACGCGTATGTGCGCGCGACCGCCACTGTCCGTGTACGGTGGTCGACCAGGATTGATCTGCACCACAAGGAGCCGCCCAGAACCTTCAGGGACAGCGAGTTCATGAATCTCAGGTATCAAGCGAGGATCCGTTCGCTCATGGATGGCTCCGCGAAGAGTCGGAGCGTCCACACCAGCCGGTACACCCAAGATCGCCTGTGATCGACCCACTATCCGGTCAGCAACACCAAGCACGACTGTCCCACCGCCGCCGTTGGCCATGCAAACAACCGCTTCGACAACCTTTGCCACCGCAGCACGCATACTGCCGATGTCCCATTGCTTGAAATCGAGATCCTGACCTTCGAGGTCGTCTGCACACTCATGGTCGAGTCGATCCAGCAGGACGCGTACCTCATCCGTGCTACGCATGCGTCACCTTAATATCTCAATGGCCCCAACACCCAGGGTGTGCCGGACTCGCTCATCGGCGGACGTCGGTATTACTCCGCGAACTTCTTGTAGTCCTCCGCGAACTCCTCCCGCCACTTCCGCTCCCGCTCAGCCACCATCAGCCCATGCTCGACGTGCTGCTCCGCCTCCGCCTGCGACAGCACGACCACGCCGTTGTCGTCCGCCACGATCAGCTCGCCAGGGTTGACGATCACCCCGCCGCACAGCACCGGCACACCCACAGCCCCCTCGCGCCCGATGTTCTTGGCCACCTTGGCCGACACGGTGCGGCAGAAGGTGGGGAAGCGCATGGTCTGGATCTCGATGATGTCGGTCATGGCGCCGTCGACGATGCAGCCGGCCAGGCCCCAGCGCACGTAGCGCAGGGCGCGGAACTCGCCGATCACGGCGTGCTCGTCGTCGCCGCCGCGGTCCACCACCAGCACGTCACCTGGCTGCACCAGCTCCTCGATCTGGTTCAGCGCGCCAAGGTCGTTGCCGCCCGTGCGCACGGTGAAGGCCGGCCCCACCATGTGCACGCGGCTGGCCAACGGCTTGATGGCGGCCGCCATGACGCGGGCGTTGTCCAGGTGGCCGATGGTGGCAGGCACGATCTGGCGGTAGGTCTCGATGATCTCCCGGCTCACGCGGATGAAATCGTTGCGGATCTCCATTGGGCTATCATCCCGCATGGGTACCCTGCGCATCGCCCTGCTCCAGACCAACCCAGGCGACGATCGCGACCGCAACGTCGAGGAGGCCTTCGGCCTGATCGAAGCTGCAGCCAAAGCCGGCGCCGACATCGTCACCCTGCCCGAGGCCTTCGTCTACCGCGCCCGCGACATGGAGAAACGCTGGGCCGCCGCCGAGACCATCCCCGGCCCGCTCTCTGAGCGGCTCTCCGCCACGGCCAAGCGCCTTGGCATCCACCTGCTGGCGGGCAGCTACCCGGAGCGGCCCGGGGCCGACGACCCCTCCTACGAGTCCGACCCGCGCACCTACAACACCAGCCTCCTCTTCGGCCCAGACGGCGAACTGCTGGCGAAGTACCGCAAGATCCACATGTTCGACATGGACTTAGCCGGTGGCGTCAGCGCCAAGGAGTCGGCGCGCAACCGGCCAGGCGACGAGGTGGTCACGGCCGACACGGCCTTCGGCCGCGTTGGGCTGACGGTCTGCTACGACCTGCGCTTCCCCGAGCTGTTCCGCATCCAGGCCCTGCGCGGCGCCTTCCTCTGCTTCGTGCCTTCGAACTTCACCCTCTTCACCGGCAAGGACCACTGGGAGGTGCTGTTGCGCGCCCGCGCCATCGAGAACGGCGTCTACATCGTGGCGCCGGCCACCATCGGCAAGTCGGACGACTTCAACAGCTACGGCCGCTCGATGGTGGTCGATCCATGGGGCACGGTGGTGGCCACGGCATCCGACGGCGTGGGCGTGACCATCGCCGAGATCGACACCGAGCGGCAGGCGCGTATCCAGGCCTCGCTGCCCAGCCTCAAGAACCGCGTCCCCACCGCTTACCGTGAGGCCACCACCGATTAGTGACCGATAAGGTATGAATTAGCGGCGGGCGACCCGTCGCCCCAAGGAGGCAGCACCATGATCCAGCGCATCGCCCTCACCTTGATCCTAGCCTTGTCCTTCGGGGCCGTGATGGCCCAGTCCACCCTGCGCATCGGCCTCTCCCTCGGCGCGGCCAACATCAACCCTGCCGAGTCCACCGGCATCGCCGACGCCACCGTCATCCGCCACGTCTTCGAGGGCTTGGTGGGCTTCGATCCCGACAGCAACCTGGTCCCCGAACTGGCCTCCTCCTGGGTGGTCAACGACGACGCCACGGTGTTCACCTTCACCCTGCGAGAAGGTGTGAGCTTCCACGACGGCACGCCCTTCAACGCCGAGACGGCGGCCGCCTACTACAACTGGGTGCTCGATCCGAGCAGCTCAGGCGCCCGCGGGCGCGCGCAGTTGGCCGGCGTGACCAGCGTCGAGGCCACCGGTCCCTATGAGCTCACCTTCACGCGCGACTCCTCCAACGGCTCCTTCCTCTTCAACCTGGCGCTGTCGAACAGCCGCATCACCAGCCCCGCCTCCATCGAGCTCTACGGCGAGGACATCGGCCGCAACCCGGTGGGCACCGGCCCCTTCCGCTTCGTGAGCTGGGAGGACGGCGTCAGCCTCACCCTGGAACGGAACCCCGACTACTGGGGCGAGCCGGCGCTGACCGACACGCTCGTCTTCCTCGAGGTGCCCAACAACTCCACCCGCCTTGCCATGCTGCAGAGCGGCGAGGCCGACTTCATCGAGAACCTGGCGCCGCAGCTGGTCAGCACGGTGGAGGCCGACCCCGACCTGATCCTGCTGGAGCGCATCGGCACCGCCTCGCGCATCCTGCAGCTCAACACCACCAAGGCGCCCTTCGACGACGTGCGTGTGCGCCATGCGCTGAACCACGCGGTGGACGTCGACCAGATCGTGCGCATCACCCTGCAGGGCCTAGGCGTGGCGCTCACCGCGCCGATCCCTGACCCGGTCTTCGGCTACGCCGAGCAGCCCGACTACGTCTACGATCCAGAGCTGGCCCGCTCGCTGCTGGCCGAGGCCGGCTACGCCGACGGCTTCACCGTCACCATGCTCACCTTCATCGGCGACGAGTACGCCTCCGCCGGCCAGATGCTGCAGCAGTACTTCGCCGAGGTGGGCGTGACGCTGATCATCGACGCCAAGGAGCGCGGCGCCCTGGTCGATCAGATCTTCCTGCCGGTGGAGAGCAACCCCACCGAGCTGGCGCTGGTCGGCGCCACCGCCGCCACCAGCGACGCCGACCGCGGCCTTGTACCCTCCTTCGCCACCTGGTCCTTCCCACCGGCTTCGAACAACTGGAGCTTCTACAGCAACGAGCGCGTCGACGAGCTGCTGCGGGCCGGCATCGCCACCGCCGCGCCAGAGGAGCGCGCGGCCATCTACGCCGAGGCGCAGGAGATCATCTGGGCCGACGCGCCGTGGGTCTTCCTCTACAGCGCCACCGCCCTGGCGGCGACGCACACCTCGGTCCACGGCATCCACGTCATGCCGGAGCGTTCGCTGGACGCGCGTTGGGCCTACCGCGACTGAGCAGCGCCGCCCGCGACGAAGCGAATAGGGAGGGTGGCGAATGAAGGGCGCGACCGGCTACCTGCTGCAGCGGCTCCTTCAAGCCATCCCCACCCTGCTCGGTGTGCTCATCGTCGTCTTCTTCTTCGTGCGTGCCCTGCCCGGCGATCCCGCTCGGCTCTTCGCCGGGCAGGACGCCGGGCTGGCGGAGGTCGAGTCGCTGCGCGAGCGGCTCGGCCTCACGCTTTCGGTGCCGCGGCAGTTCGTGGTCTACGTGTCGCGCCTGGCACAGGGCGACCTCGGCGTCTCCTTCCGCAGCCGGCAGCCCGTCGAGCGGCTGATCCAGCGCAGCCTCGTGCCCACCCTCTACCTGGCTCTGGCCGCCATCGCCATCGCGGTGGTGGGCGGCGTGCTCATGGGCTCGCTGGCGGCGTTGCGGCAGGGCTCCTTCTGGGACCTGACGGTGACCAGCGTCTCGGTGCTTGGCATCAGCGTGCCCTCCTTCTTCCTTGGATTGCTCCTCATCTACGTCTTCGCCGTGGCCTGGGGCGTGCTGCCGGTCAGCGGCAGCACCAGCGTTCGTGGCCTCGTGCTGCCCGCCATCACCCTCGGCCTCGGTTCGCTCGGCACCATCGCGCGCTTCACCCGCTCCAGCGTCCTCGAGGTGCTTGGCGAGGACTACATACGCACCGCGCGCGCCAAGGGGCGCTCACCCACCGTGGTCATCACCCACCACGCCCTGCGCAACGCGCTCATCCCCGTCCTGACCGTGGCCGGCTTGCAGTTCGGCTCGCTGGTGTCTGGCGCCGTCATCGTCGAGACCATCTTCAACCTGCCCGGCCTCGGCTGGCTGCTCATCCAGTCCATCGACGCCCGCGACTACCCGGTCATCCAAGCGCTGATGCTGGTGTTCTCGCTGCAGTTCCTGGTCATCAACCTGGTGGTCGACCTGCTCTACGCCATCGTCGACCCGAGGATCAGCTATGGCTGATGCCGCGCCAGGCATGACACCAGGCATGACACCGGACATGACACCCGGCATGGCCGCCGGCCCACCCGCCAGCCGCCGCGCCCGCTTCCGCAGCTCGGCGCTCGGCCGCCTGCTGCGCCACCGCAGCGGCGCCGTCGGCCTTGCGCTGTCGCTGACCTTCGTCCTCGTCGCCGTCTTCGGCGGCCTCGTCGCTCCATACGAGTTCGCCCGGCCCAACTACATCCACGCGCTCGAGGGCCCGAGCGCCCAGTTCCTGCTCGGCACCGACCCCTTCGGCCGCGACACCTTCAGCCGGCTGCTCTACGGCGCGCGCTACTCCATCGGCATCGGCGTCAGCGCCGCACTGCTGGCGGCCGTCATCGGCGGCCTCTGGGGGCTCTTGGCCGGCTACATGGGTGGGTTGGTCGACGGCCTGTCCATGCGCTTTGTCGACGTGATGCTGGCCTTCCCCGGCCTGCTGTTGGCCATCGGCCTCATCACCCTGACCGGTCCCGGCTTCTGGCCGGTGCTGCTGGCCACCACGGTGTTCGGCGTGCCGCTCTTCGCCAGGCTGGCGCGCGGCCAGACGCTGGCGGTGAAGGAGCGGCTGTTCGTCGAGGCTGCCCGCGGCCTTGGCAGCAGCCACGCCCGGCTGCTGCTGCAGCACCTGCTGCCCGCCATCCTCTCGCCGCTGCTGGTCTACGCCACGCTGCGCACCGGCGTGACCATGCTGGTGGCCTCCGGCCTCTCCTTCCTCGGCCTTGGCCTGCAGCCGCCCACGCCCGAGTGGGGGGCGATGCTCAGCGATGCGCAGCTCTACCTGCGGACTCATCCCATCCTTGCCTTCGCGCCAGGGGTGGCCATCACGTTGGCGGTGCTGGGCTTCAACCTGCTGGGGGACGGGTTGCGGGACGTGTTGGATCCGACGTTCAGAGGGCGGGGCTAGGGTCACGTTCTGAAGTGGGCAGTGCTAGGCCTGGGGGTGGCTCGCTTGGGCGCTGACCACCACCAACTCCACCATTCATAGCCAATCCCTTCGTCCAGATCGTCAACGCCGTCTTGACGCCGTCACAAACAGCCCGTAGGATGACGCCTATCCGCTATCTAGAAGGGCTGAGTGAATGAATCTGGATGATCTCGACCTTCGTCTGCTCGCCATCCTTCACGAGGACGCACGCGTCTCGCAGTCGGAGCTGGCCGAACGACTGGGCACCTCCGAGGCCACCGTGCGCCGCCGCATGTTGGCCTTGATCCAGGCCAACGTCATGAAGATCGCGGCGGTGACCAACCCCTTCAAGCTGGGCTTCGAGCTCATCGTCATCATGGGCCTCAACGTGCAGCACGGTCGGATGCAGGACGTGGAGCAGGCGCTGGCCGAGCTCTCCGAGGTGCGCTTCCTCGGCGTGACGCTAGGGTCGTACGACCTCATGCTGGAGGCCTGGTTCCGCAGTCGCGAGGAGCTGCTGCACTTCATGACCCAGACCTTGGTGGGCATCCCTGGCATCGTGAGCACCCACTCCTACCAGGTGATCAAGCTGTCGAAGTACACCTATGACTGGGGCAAGGACAGTCGACCATGGGTCTCGGCGGGCAGAGATGGCTGAGGGGCCGTCTACCAGGGCTGGACGGGGATGAGCGTCTTCAGCGGGCAGGGCTCGTCCATCGCGCCGACATGGATCACCCGGCTCGCCCGCCACCGCTTCGGCCTGGCCGGCGCGGTCATCCTGACGCTGCTGCTGGCCGTCGCGCTCCTGGCTCCGGTCATCGCGCCCCACGATCCCTTGGCCTTGCGCGGGGCCGAGCGACTGCAGGCACCCTCGCTCGACCACCTCTTCGGCACCGACATGTTCGGGCGTGACGTGCTGAGCCGTGTCATCTGGGGGGCCCGTTCCTCGCTGCTGGTGGCCTTCGCTGCGGTCGCCTTCGCCAGCCTGGCTGCCCTGCTCATCGGGACCCTCGCCGGCTTCGTCGGCGGCCTGCTGGACGAAGTCCTCATGCGGGTCATGGACGTGTTCTTCGCCTTCCCGTCGCTGCTGCTCGCCATCGTCCTTGCCGCCTTCCTCGGGCCAGGCATCCAGAACGTGGTGTTGGCCATCGCCATCGTCTTCACGCCGCCCCTCAGCCGGGTGGTGCGCTCCGGGGTGTTGAGCGTCAAGGAGTTGGACTTTGTCGACGCCGCCCGCGCGCTGGGGGCAGGGCAGCGGCGCATCGTCCTGCGCCACGTGCTGCTCAACGCTTGGAGCCCACTGATCATCCAGGCCTCGGTCTACCTGGCCTACGCCGTGCTCACCGAAGCCTCTCTGTCCTTCATCGGCCTGGGGGTGCAGCCGCCCACGCCGAGCTGGGGCGAGATGCTCTCCTCCAGCCGTTCGATCATGCAGCGCGCACCTTGGGCCGCGATCTTCCCCGGGCTGGTGCTCTCCCTCTCCGTACTCTCGATCAACTTCTTCGCAGACGGGATCCGTGCAGCCCTCGATCCTCGGCTCGCCCGCAGGCCCGCCTGAGCGGACGCCACCGTCCACGCCCCTTCACTCGAATCCACCGCTCGACCAGGAGGAGAACATGAAGCCAAGCAACGTGCTACTACTCGCCCTGACCCTGCTCGTCGCGGCCCTTGGGGCCGCGCTCGCGCAGGACGCCCCCCGCCACGGCGGCACGCTCCGGGCCGGGATGAGCGCCGACCCCAGCTCGCTGGACCCGCACCGGAGCACGGACACCACCACCCGCAACATCTTCGAGAACGTCTACGACACGCTGGTGGCCTTCGATCCCAACGGCAACATCGTGCCCTCCCTCGCCCTGAGTTGGGAGGTGCCTGACCCCACGACCTACGTCTTCGAGCTGCGTGACGATGTGGTCTTCCACTCCGGCCACCCCTTCACCGCTCATGACGTGGTCTTCTCCATCGAGCGCATCACCGACCCGGCCACCGCCTCGCCCTGGGCGGCCGACTTCGCCAGCGTCAGCGCCCTGGTCGTTGAGGACGACCACAGGCTGCGCATCGAGCTCAGCGAGCCCTTCGCCCCCTTCCTCGACAACCTGGCCAAGACCTTCAACGCCATCATGAGCAGAGAGGCGCTGGGCGACGGTGACGCCTCCCAGGTCATCGTCGGCACCGGTCCCTTCCGCTTCGTGGAGTTCCTGCCCGGCCAACGGCTGGTCCTCGAGCGCAACGCCGAGTACTGGATGGGCGAGTTGCCTTATCTCGACCGCGTCGAGTTCCTCCCCTTCCCCGACCCGGTGGCGCAGGTCAATGCCCTGAGGACCGGCGCGGTCGACTGGATCGAGTACGTCCCAGACGGTGACGTCGAGTTCCTGCAGGCCGACCCGCAGTTCACGGTGGTGGGCGGCCTTGGCACCAACTTCCGGGCCCTCTACCTCAACATGGACCGGCCCCCGCTGGACGACGTGCGCGTGCGGCAGGCCATCGCATGGGCGCTGGATCGCGACGAGATCGTCGACATCGCGCTCTTCGGTGTCGGTGGGGTGACCATCGATGGGGGGCCGGTGCCGCCTGGCCACTGGGCGCACTACCCCGAGGTCGCCTACACCCGGGACCAGGACCGCGCCCGCGCGCTGTTGGCCGAGGCCGGCCTGCCCGACGGCTTCAGCATGGAGATGCTGATCAACAGCAACTTCGCCATGCTGCGCACCCCTGCCGAGGTCGTCCAGGCACAGTTGGCGCAAGTGGGCATCCAGCTCAGCATCCGCCTAGAGGAGTGGACCTCCTACATCGACAGCGTCAACCGCAGCGACTTCAACATCACCGTCCTCGGCACCTCGGGGCTCTCTGACCCGGACTCCTACCTGTTCACTCAACTCCACTCCACCGAGGGCAGGAATCAGGTCAACTGGGTCGACGCCGAGTTCGACGGCCTGGTGGAGCAAGGCCGTGTGACCGTTGACCAGGACGGGCGCAAGCGAATCTACGACGAGGCTCAACGACGACTGCTCGACCAGGTGCCCTTGGTCTACCTCTTCCACAGCACCCAGTACGAGGCCATGGCCGCTGACGTCAGGGGCTTCGAGCACTGGACCAACACCTCCTACCTCGGCCTGCGCACCACCTGGCTCGACCGCTGAGCCGGCCGGTGGCCGCCACCTTGCCCTACCATTCCCGCGTCGTGCGCCTCCAGCAGAGCCTGGAGGCGCACGACATCGACCTGCTGCTCACGCTGCGGGCCGCCGACGTCTCCTACCTGACCGGCTTCTTCTTCGCCCAGACCGAGCGTCCCGCCGGGATCGCGGTGCCACGCCAGGGCCAGCCCGTGCTTCTGCTTCCTCTGCTGGACATCGACCAGGCAGCAGCAGAGTGCTGGGTCGAGGACGTGCGCACCTACCCCGAGTTCCCCGGCCTCCATCCGCCGATCGCCTGGATGGGGGAGCAGCTCGCCTCCATCGCCCCCCGCGGCCGCATAGGGGTGGTGGGCGGCCCGCTCGGAGGTGGTGAGCAGGCGCTCCTGGCCGCGGGGCTGCCGGAGGCGACCCTGGTCCCGGCACCCGACCTGCTCGGCGCCCTGCGCCAGGTCAAGGGGCCCGAGGAGCTGGTGGCCATCCGCGCCGCCGCCCACTACGCCGACCGTTGCCAGGAGGTGGGCGTCGAGTTGCTGCGCGGCCGCCAGGCCAGCACCGAGTACGAGCTGCTGGTGGCCATCCAGGCGCGGGTGCAGGCCGAGATGGTGCGCGAGCGTCGCGACTTGGCGGCGGCCCGTGGCCTGGTTTCAGGTGCCGTGGTCTCCGGCCCCAAGACCGCCTTCCCCCATGGCTTCACTTCCCAGCGCACGCTGCGCTCCGGCGAGGCTGTCATGCTCTCCTTCGGCACCACCGTAGACGGCTACCGCGCCGAGAACACCCGCACCTACTGGCTGGGCGCCATGGAACCCCGGGCGCGCGAGCTGGATCAGGCTGTTGTGGCGGCACAGGCGGCAGGCCGCGCCATGGTGGCGCCTGGTACGCGTTGCTGCGATGTCGACGCCGCCGCTACCAAGCAACTGCGTTTGGCCGGCTTCGGTGGCCTGCTGCGCCACCGCATCGGGCACGGCATAGGCCTGGAGGGACACGAGTCGCCTTGGCTGGAGAGCGGTGATCCCACCCTGTTGGCGGCTCGCATGGTGGTGAGCGTCGAGCCTGGTCTCTACCAAGCCGGCTACGCCGGCTTCCTCATCGCCGACACGGTCCTGGTGACGGAGGACGGAAGCACCTCACTCACGAATTCGCCCCGCCCCGCCGCCGAGACGCCGATCGACTGGTGAGCCTGGCATGACGACCTTTCTGCTCCGCCGGCTGCTGCTGGCCATCCCGGTGCTGCTCGGCGTGTCGATCCTGGTCTTCGCCATGATCCGCCTGGTGCCGGGCGACGTGATCGACCGCATCATGGGGCCCGACGTGCGCATCACGCCGGAGCGCCGGGCGGAGCTGGAGCGGATCTTCGGCCTTGACCGCAGCATCCCAGAGCAGTACCTGGCCTGGCTGGGCGGCGTCCTGCGCGGGGACCTGGGCTCGTCGCTGCTCAGCCAGCGTCCGGTGGCCTCCGACTTGGCTGCTCGCATCCCCGTCACCTTGCAGTTGGCCCTGCTTAGCCTGGCCTTGGCCCTGACCTTGGGCGTGCCGCTCGGCATCCTGGCCGCGCTTCGGCGCGACGGCTGGATGGACCACCTGGCCACCCTGCTCGCGCTGGTTGGCATGTCGATCCCAAACTTCTGGCTGGGGACGCTGCTGGTGCTTGTCTTCTCCCTCTGGCTCGGATGGCTGCCCTCGGCCGGCTACGTGGCCTTCGCCGAGGACCCGGTGCGCAACCTGCGCCTGATGGTCCTGCCGGTGACCTCCCTGGCCATCGTCGAGGCAGCCGTCATCATGCGGATGGTGCGCGGCATGGCGCTGGACGTCATCGACCAGGACTACGTCCGCACTGCCAAGGCCAAGGGGCTGGCAGCCGCCGCGGTCACCTGGAGGCACGTGCTGCCCAACACCCTCGTTCCGGTCATCACGGTGGTCGGCCTCTCGGCCGGTTACCTGCTGTCAGGCACCATCATCATCGAGGAGATCTTCTCCGTCCCCGGCCTCGGGCGCTTGGCGCTCATGGCCGTGAACAACCGTGACTACCCCTTGCTGCAGGGCACTGTGTTGGTCATCGCCGGGACCTACCTGGCGGTCAACCTGGCAGTGGACCTGCTCTACGGCGTGGTGGACCCGAGGATCCGCTACAGCTGAGGCGCAGGACAGGAGGCGCCCATCGATATGACGATCACCGTACTTTGCGGCACGCTCATCAGCGGCGAGCGCGGCCGCACCCCAGGACCTGCCACCCTGACCATCGAGGGCGGGGTCGTGCAGAAGGTCGCCGATGGCCTGCGTCGCCCGCAGGCTGGTAGTGAGGTTCACGACCACAGTTCGCGCGTGGTGCTGCCCGGACTGATCGATCTGCACGAGCACCTCAACGGCGATGACGAGTACGCCTTCAGCGACGGCAGTGTGCATCCCACCGACGCCGAGTGGGGGCTGGTGCTCGCGCGTCAGGCCCGGCGTGTGCTCGCTCGTGGCGTGACCACCGTGCGGCTGGTCGGCGCACCCAACCATGTGGACCTCGATCTGCGACGGGCCATCGCCAAGGGCGTCGCCGTCGGCCCCCGCATGATCTGCGCAGGCCAGCCCATCTGCATGACAGGTGGGCACGGTTGGTTCATGGGGCTGGAGGTGGACGGGGCCGCCCAAGCTGCACGCGCGGCCCGCCTGCAGATCAAGGCCGGCGTGGACTGGATCAAGCTCATGGCCAGCGGCGGCGTGGGCGTCACCCGCGAGGGCGAGGAGCCGACCCAGCCAGAGATGACGGTGGAGGAGATGCGCGCCGCCGTGAACGCAGCCCATGCTGCAGGGCTCAAGGCGACCGCCCATGCCGACGGTGTGCCAGGCGTGCGTCAGGCGCTGGAGGCCGGGATGGACTGCATCGAGCACGGCATCTACATGGGCGACGACGAGGCGCGTTTCATGGCCGAGCACCAGGTGGTGCTGGTCCCCACCATGTCCACCATGCACGGCATCGCCTTCAGGGCCGAGGAGCTGAACCTACCGAGGGCATGGGTGCCCATCGCCGAGTCCACCCTCCAGCCGCACGCCGAGTCCTTGCGGGCAGCGATACGTGCCGGTGTCACCATCGGCGCAGGTACCGACGGCTTCGGCGACATCGTTGACGAGATCCGCATGATCCGTGACGCGGGTCTAAGCGAATGGGACGCCCTGGGGACGGCGGTCTGGGGAGCTGCCGACATCCTGGGCCTCGGCCACCGCATCGGCAGGCTGGCGGCAGGTTATGCGGCGGATTGGATCGCCCTGGAGGCAGACCCGCTGGGGGACCTGGAGGCCCTGAGGCGACCTTCGGCCGTAGGCTTCGGGCGACGCGTCTGGACCTCGCCGTCGGCGTCAGATCCGTTCACCTTGTGACCGCCGACGACGGAGACCGGGGAGCAACCATGGCTTGGATCGTCCTCATCGTCGCCGGTCTCTTCGAGACGGCCTGGGCCGTCGGCCTGAAGTACACCGACGGCTTCACCCGCCTCGTACCCAGCGTCCTCACCATCGGGGCGCTGACCATCAGCATGGTTCTCCTGGCATGGTCCGTGCGCACCCTGCCTATCGGAACGGCCTATGCGGTCTGGGTTGGCATCGGCGCCTTAGGTGCGGTGATCCTCGGCGCTCTGTTGTTCGGCGAGTCGCTGACGCCGCAGCGGGCAGCCTTCTTGCTGCTGCTGCTGGTCGCCCTGGTGGGCCTGCGCCTGACCAGCGGTGGCAGCGCGCCACATACCTGAGCCGTTGAGCCTTTCAGAGCCCCCTTCACGCCATCTTGCCTAACAGATGCAGCCGCACTGTCTGAAGATGTTCGGCCATCCGTTCCCTGGCGCCGACCGCGTCGCGCTCCTCGATGGCGGCTAGCACCGCCCGGTGCTGCTCCCCTCGCTCACTGCGGCTGGCCTCGAAGAGCGCACTCTGCCTGGCCTTGCCCCAAGGCGTCTGCAGGCGCACCTCGCTGATACTGCGGTACATGGCCACCATGACGCGGTTGTGGGTGGCGTCGGCGATGCCGTGGTGGAAGCGGCGATCCCACAGGTCGTAGGTGGCGTAGCTGTCTGCCGACCCGCTCCGCTCGGCGCAGAGGCGCAGCTCCTCGATCTCCTCGACGTTGGCCCGTTGGGCGCAGAGGTAGGCCATCTGCGGCTCCAGCGCCAGACGCACCTCCATCAACTCAGTGGGGTTGGTCAGGCCGGTGATCGAAGGCAGCCCGGCACCGGCGGAGGGGCGTCGCCTGCCCACGTAGGTGCCACGGCCGACGCCGCGCCAGACGTTGCCCTCGGCCTCCAGCACCCTGAAGGCGCCCTGCAGGGCGTGGCGCGAGGCCTTCAGCTCCTGGGCCAACCTCCGCTCGGGGGGCAGCCGGTCGCCGTCGCGGTAGCCGCGGTCGGCGATGAAGGCCCTGAGTACCTCCAGCACCGCGTTGGACGACGACCCGGCGAGGCGCACGGCACCGTCCTGCACTCGCCTCATGCCGGTGCCGGCCCGTGAATGTACAGCACGTCCGCCGCTCCTCCCGGCTCCGTCTCGATGCGGTGCCACTCGCCGGCGTCGATGAGCACCACCATCCCGCGCTCCAGTCGAACGCTTCGGTCGAGGGCATCGGCGGTGGGACCGGCGCGCAGCGTCGCGCCGTCGGCCGCCAGGACGTAGAGGACCTCTTCGTCGTGGGCGTGCGGCGGGACCGACTCCTCACCGCGGTAACGGGCGAAGCCGACGCTCAGCACCTCGCTGCGCAGGACGTCGGCCGCACCCACCGCACGCTGCACCGTTCGCCCAGGACGCGCGACCTCCTCGAGCACCTCGCGCTGCACCGTCCTCATCTCGACCTCCCGCCTTCGTCGTCCGGAATGGAACGAAGCCCGATCCGGACCAATCGGCTTCATTGGTATGAATGGCTGCTCCCCAGGCTAGCATCGGCGCGCACCTCCCTGACGACATCGCCCCGAACTGACTACCTGAGCCGGCGAACTCGGGTTGCACCAATATCCGGAGCCGCCTAGGATGACCGATAACCGCGTCGAAGACGATGGGGACGGCTGGACCAAGGAGGCCCAGGATGGATGACGTCACTCGTTCGCATGGCATGACCAAGGCACGGTCGGCGGGACGGGCCTTGCTCCGAGCCGCCTTGCCTGCCCTGCTGTTGGCCGGGAGCTGGGCATGGGCCCAGGCCTCCTACAGCCAAGCACCCATCCTCGACCCGCTGGTCGCCTCTGGTGAGCTGCCGCCGGTGGAGGAGCGCCTTCCCGAGAACCCGCTGTTGGTGGAGGTCGTCGAGGAGACCGGGCAGTACGGCGGTGTCTGGCGACAGGCCTTCCTCGGCCCATCGGACGCCAACAGCTACGTCCGCATCGTCTACGACGCCCTGGTCCGCTTCTCGCCCGACGGCAGCACGGTGGAGCCGAAGATCGCCGCCTCCTGGGACGTCTCCGACGACTTCTCCGCCTGGACCCTGCACCTGAGGCCGGGCGCGCGCTGGTCAGACGGCGCCCCCTTCACCGCCGACGACATCATGTTCTGGTACGAGGACACCATCCTCAACACCGACCTCACGCCCTCCGTCCCTTCCTGGTTCAGGAACCCCGACGGCAGCGCGGCGCTGGTCGAGCGCATCGACGACTACACCGTGCGCTACACCTTCGCCCAGCCCAACACCCTGTTCCTCATCGAGCTGGCCAACCAGGACGGTGCCGACCGGCGGTTGGCCTCCTTCCTGCCTAAGCACTATCTGAGCCAGTTCCATCCCGCCTACGTCGCCGAGGCCGACCTGCAGGCACTGGTGCAGGGCAGCAGCTACGCCAACTGGGTCGACCATTTCATGAACAAAGCCACCCCGGCCGAGAACCCCGAACGCCCCACCATGGGGGCCTGGGTGCCCTCCGGCTCCACCGTGGGCGACGCCGAGTTCGTGTTGCGGCGCAACCCCTACTACATCGGCGTCGACGCCGCCGGCCAGCAGCTCCCCTACCTCGACGAGGTGCGCTTCCGCTACTTCTCCAGCATCGAAACGCTCAACTTCGCCGCCGTCGCCGGCGAGTTCGACCTGCAGGCGCGCCACATCGAGATGACCAACTACCCCGTGCTCATCGAGAACCAGCAGCGCGGCGGCTACCGGATCATCACCTGGCCCACCTACGGCGGTTCGGACGCGGCCATCACCTTCAACCAGAGCTACGTCGACGATCCCGCCCTGGGCGAACTGCTGCGCAACCGCGACTTCAGGGTGGCGCTGTCCTATGCCATCAACCGCGACGAGATTCGTGAAGCGGCCTTCCTCGGCCTTGGCGAGCCGCGCCAGTCGGTGCCGGCGCCATGGCATCCCTTCTATCCTGGCGATGAGCTCGCCGCCCGCTTCACCGAGTTCGACCCGGAGCAGGCCAACGCCATGCTCGACGCCATCGGCCTCGATCAGCGCGACGGCCAGGGCTACCGCACCCTGCCAGGAGGCGGGCGTCTGGCCATCGAGATCACGGTGGTGCCTTCCTTCGGGCCATGGTCCGACGTGGGGCAGTTGGTGGCGCAGGACTGGGAGAACGTCGGCGTCAGGACCAACATGGAGATCAGGGAGCGCGCATTCGCCACGCAGCTGCGTGACTCCAACAGCATCGTGGCTGAGGTGTGGAACAACACCAACACCGGCTTCCCCTTCAGCGGCCAACCGCGGATGGACCCGCGCCGCACCGTGGCCACCGCCTTCGCCTCCACCCCCTTCCGTCAGTGGTACGCCAGCGGCGGGGAGCAGGGCATGGAGCCGCCGATCGAGCTGCAGCGCATCGTTCAGATCATGCAGGAGGCGATGGAGGTCGACGAGGCGAGGCAGGTGGAGCTGGCCCACGAACTCTTCGAGATCTGGGTCGATCAGCAGTGGGAGATCGGCACCATCGGCCTGAGCCCCATGGTCCAAGGTGTGGTGGTCATCAATGCCGACCTCCGCAACGTCCCCGACCTCCTCGCCAACGACTGGCCGCTGCGTACGCCAGGGAACGCCCGTCCGGAGCAGTTCTTCTACCAGCGCCCCTGAGCCTCGGCTCGGGCACCGACCCACTGGCTGGCGGTCCGCGAGCAGCCCCACGCGGACCGCTGACCTTCGCCTCCACCCAGAAGGGATCCCCCTCGTGAACCGCCCTACCGCGCTGCAGACGCGCCAGTACGACCGTCTCCCCGTCTCCGTCTTCCGTAGCAACGCCGATGTCGGCGCGGCCGCCGCCCTCGACGGTGCCGAGGTCATCCGTCAGGCGCTGGCCGAGCGCGGCGAGGCGAACGTCATCATCGCCACAGGCAACTCCCAGCTCAGCTACATCGCCACGCTGCGGGCCATCCCCGACCTCGACTGGTCGAAGATCAACGTCTTCCTGGTCGACCAGTACCTGGGCGTCGACGAGGACCGGCTCGGCACCATCTCCTTCTTGCGCAAGCACCTGCTTGGTGCGGTCACGCCTCGCTCGGTGCACCCCGTGCCCGCCCGGCCGGAGGACCCTGAGGCGGCCTGCCGCGACTTCGAGGCCCTGCTCAGGCGCCATCCGGCCGACCTCGTCTCGTTGGGCTTCGGTGAGAACGGCCATCTGGCCTTCAACGACCCCCACAACGCGCTGTTCGACGACCCGGTGTGGGTCAAGGTGGTCGACCTGTCGATGGAGAGTCGGCAGCAGCCGGTGAGCGAGGGGCGCTTCGCCTCCTTGGACGAGGTGCCGACGCAGGCCATCACCATGACCATCCCCGCCTTGTTGGCGGCCAAGCAGATCCTCTGCATCGTCCCCGAGGCCAGGAAGGCTGCTTCGGTCAAGCGCTGCCTGGAGGAGCCCATCAGCGAGCAGCGTCCCGGCTCGGTGCTGAGGCGCGTCGACAACGCCCAGGTCTACCTCGACCAGGAGTCGGCGGCGGAGCTGTCCGACCCGTCGTGAGCCAGCCAGGCGACCGCCCCCTGACCTACGCGCCCCCCGGTCGCGGCGCCTTCCGGCCGCACGTCATGGGCAGGGGGGGCATGGTGACTGCCGGCCACTCGCTGGCAGCCTGGTGGGGTGCGGAGATCCTGCGCCGCGGCGGCAACGCCGCCGACGCCGGTGTGGCCGCCGGCCTGGTGCTGAACGTGGTCCACAACGACATGGCCACCCTCTCCGGGGTGGCCCCCATCGTCTACCTCGACGGCGCGAGCGGCCGGGTGCACACCATCTCGGGCGTGGGCCGCTGGCCGGCGTCCACCGACGCCGAGCGGATCATGGCCGACTACGCCGTCGGCAGGCTGGCCGGCATCGAGTGCACCGTGGTGCCCGCCGCCGCCGATGCCTGGATCACCGCCCTCGAGGCCTTCGGCACCATGGATTGGCGCGAGCTGGCCGCCTACCCCCTGGAGCTGGCGCGGAAGGGCTTCGCCGTCCACCACTTCATGAGCGAGAACGTGCGGTCCAACATCAAGGGCTACCGCGATTGGCCGGAGAACGCGCGCATCTTCCTGCGGGACGGCGAGGCGCCTGCACCGGGCACCGTGATCGAGCAGCCGGAACTGGCTGAGCTGCTGAGCAGGCTGGACGCCTCAGAGACCGAGGCCGCAGCGGCCGGCCTGTCCCGCGAGGCGCGCATGGCGGCCGTCCGTGACCGCTTCTACCGCGGCGACGTGGCGCGCGAGATGGTCGCCCACTACCGCGAGCTCGGCGCCCTGCTCGAGCTGGACGACCTGGCCGACTTCCGCGTGGGCCGCGAGGCGCCCATCACCGTCGACTTCCGCGGCCTGGACGTATGGGGCTGTGGACCATGGAGCCAGGGGCCAGTGTTCCTGCAGGCGCTGGCGATCCTGCGCGATCAGGACTTCTCGCAGATCGAGCCTGCCGGCCCCGACTTCTTCCACCTGGTGGTCGAGGCGTTGAAGCTGGCCTTCGCCGACTTGGAGGCCCACTGCGGCGACCCCGAGTTCGTCGACGTCCCCATGGCCGAACTGCTCAGCCCCGAGTACACCGCGGCCCGCGCCACCTTGATCGACCAAGGCAAGGCCTTCCCCGGCATGGCGCCCTACGGTGATCCACGGCGCGGCCTGGCCGCCGCTGGCGACCTGCCGCTGCCCGGCGCGGCGGGCGGCGTCCCGCCGATGCAGCGCCTGCGCATCGAGCCCGACACCAGCTTCGTCAGCGTCATGGACGACTTCGGCAACGCCTTCGCCGCCACGCCGAGCGACAGCATCTTCGTCAACCCCATCGTGCCAGGCCTTGGCGTCCACCTCTCCCGCCGCGGGGCGCAGACGCGGCTGGAGCCGGGTTACCCCAACACCGTCGCACCGCGCAAGCGGCCGAGGCTGACCCCCAACCCTGTGGTCATCACCAAGGACGGCAAGCCCTACGTCTCCATGGGGACGCCGGGCGCCAACTGCCAGCCGCAGGCCATGCTGCAGGTGCTGCTGTACATGGAGGCCTACGGCATGTCGCCGCAGCAGGCGGTGGAGCAGCCACGGGTGGCCACCTATTCCTTCCCCGAGACGCAGTTCCCCTACACCTGCCGGCCTGGGCTGGTGCGTATCGAGGCCTGTGTGCCCGAGGCCACGCGCGCGGAGCTGGCTCGGCGCGGCCACCGCGTCGAGGTGGTCCCCGACTGGGCGGGTGAGATGGGCGGCGTGTGCGTGGTCAAACGCGACCCGGCCACCGGCGTGTTGTGGGGCGGCGCCGATCCGCGCAGGGAGACGTACACGGTCGCGTTCTGACCATGGCGACGCCGGGCGGGGGGTGGCACCATGACCGGCCGCCGCCCTAGCCCCTGCTCCCGCCCTCCCTCGCCTCCGGTGCCCGCGGATCGACCGTCTTCCACCAGGCCGTGAAGCGCGTCAGCTTACCGACGGCGGTCTCCGCGATGCGGCGTCCCCGCTCATCGCTGGCCAGCCGCGGATCGCTCAAGCTGCCGGAAGGCGGCGCTGCATCGCTCATGTTGATCGGCAGCAGCACCTCGCTGCCCTCGAAGGCGAGGCCCGTGAGGCCACCGATCTCGACGCCGAAGTAGTCGCCGCGGCCGAAGTCCTCCACCGCCTCCGGCTTCGCCAGATGCGGGAACAGGTGCTTCATGAGTGAGCCCATCGGCTCGGCGCCGTGGCCGATGTACTGGTCGCCATAGAGCTCGCGCTTGATCTCAGGTGTCAGGCCGAAGCCCAAGGGGCTGGTGATGGGCAGCATGACGCCCCGCTGGCGTCTGAGGTCGCGCGTCAGCTGCAGCAGCGTCGGCTCGTTGCCCTTGTGGCCATTGACCAGGATCAGGTGCCTGAAACCCTGGTCGAGGAAACCCTCGACCACCTCACGCACCACCGCAGACAAGGTCGGACCGCTGAGGCTGATCGTGCCTGGGAAGTCGCGGAAGTACTCGGAGTAGGAGTATGGCAGGCAGGGCACCACCAGGTCCCCGCCCTGCTCTGCTGCACGTTCGGCGATGGCCTGGGCCGCCAGGTAGTCGCCCAAGGGCGAGTGCGGCCCGTGCTCCTCCGTCGAGCCCATCGGGAAGAGGATGGCGGCGCCTGCGTCGCGCGCCCGCTCCGCCTCGCGCCAGGTCAGCTCGCCAAGCCGCACCGAGCTCAAGACGGTGCCGCCACGGCGGCCGTCTCGACCTCGCGCTTGGGCAGGTTGAAGACTTCGCGCGCGTTCTCGCTGAACACCCGCTCCTTGAGGCCGGTAGGCAGGGGCGGCAGCGCGCCCTCGGGCGAGTCGAAGTCCCAATGCGGGTAGTCCGTGGCGAACATCAGCGTCTTCTCGGCCCGCGCCCACTCGAAGGTGGTGAGCAGCTGCCGGTCGTTCTCGGCCGTCTCCATGGGCTGCGAGGCGAATCGACAGTGGTCGAAGACGTACTCGCTCGGCGCCCGCTTGACCCACGGCGTCTGTGAGCGCAGGGCACGCCAATCGCTGTCGAGCCGCCACAAGAAGGCAGGCAGCCATACGTAGCCGCCCTCGACGAACACCACCTTCAGGGTCGGGTAGCGCTCGAACAGGCCCTCGAAGATCATGCTGGTCAGGTGCATCTGGTAGCCGACGGAGCGTCCCTGACGCAGCTCGACGTAGTAGCTGGGCGGGCCGGCCGGGCTGGCGGCGGCGTTGATGCCGGCGCCCTCGCTACCGGTGTGCAGCACCAACGGCAGGCCGAGGTCGACGCAGGCCTTGTAGATCGGGTCGTAGTAGCGCTGGCCGTAGGGGATGCGAGCGCCGTTGGAGACCAGGACGCCGACCATGTCTTGGTGCTGCGCCGCGCGGCGGACCTCCTTGGCGGCCGCCTCTGGGTTCTGGTGGGCGATGAGGATGCAGCCCTTGAGGCGGTCGTCCTGATCGAGCCATTGATCGCGCATGAGATCGTTGTAGGCCGTGGCCAGCGCGCCGGCGTAGTCGGCGTCCGGCAGCGAGGAGACGGGCCGCAACTCCTGGCCGAGGAGGACGGCGTACTCGATGGGGTACACGTCCAGTAGCTGCCTGCGCATGAGGTCGAGGTCGGAGCCGACCATGCTCCCGTCCTGGGGCCATGCGTCGCTGCGGTAGCCGCGGTCGCCGCCGTTGATGTAGCCGCCGCCAGGCATCTTCAGACCGAAGGCCTTGACGTCCTCCACGTAGTTGCGCGGGAGGTAGGGATAGAGGTCGGAGACCGAGCCCAACCGCTGGTGGACATCGCAGTCGATGATGTTGGGGATGTCGCTCATGGGGAACCTCTCTGTCGGGTCTTCCGTTCAAGCATGAAGGATCACGAAGTCGTCCTCGACGGTGACCTCGAAGGTCTCCAGCTGCACGTCGTCGGTCTGCAAGGCTTGGGGGTCGGCCGCGCCGGTGGTCACCTCATAGGACCGCACCCGCACCTTGTGCGGGTTGAAGATCGAGCGGCCGGTGAGGATGTCGAACTCCCAGCCGTGCCAAGGGCAGCGCACGATCTCGCCATCGCGCTCGTAGCTGAGCTCGTAGGGACCGAGAGGCACGTTGGTGCCCGTCACCGGGCCGATGCACAGCGGCGCGAACTGGTGTGGGCAGGTGTTGCGCAGGGCGTAGTAGCGGCCATGGACGTTGAACACCCCGATCGACCGGCCTCCCGCGTCCACGATCCGCCTACTGCCCGGGGGCAGATCCTTGACGGGACAGACCACGTACGGACGAACGCGGCCGCCGCCCTTGGCCCTGCTAGGGGAGGCCTCGGCGTTCATGCGCCTTCCGTCTGCAACTCGGCGACATCGACCCAGCGCCGCTCGGTCGACGACAGACGCACCGCGTCCATGACCTCCTGGCAGCGCAGGCCGTCCTCGAAGGTGGCGCCCTCGCGCACGGAGCGGCCCTCGCGGATCGCCGAGGTCAGCTCCTTGAGCAGACCGACGACCGAGATGTTCCACAGCCGGGGCCGGATGCCGGGCAGCTTGGCGTGTGGGTCCGTCTCGCTGACGTCCTCGAAGCCTTGACCTGCACGCGCCAGGCGCAGGATCTCGTCGTCGTCTGAGAGCAGGATGGTGCCCTCGCTGCCGAAGACCTGGGTGTGGTTGCCCAGCTCGTGCCGCGCCACGCCGCTGCTCAGCACGTGCACCAGCGCCCCGTTCTCCATCTCCAGCGAGAACTGGGTCAAGTCGTCTGCCGTCGCCTGCCAGGCCTTGCCGCTCTCGGGATCCCGCCGCTCCGCCGTGATGGTGGCCACCTGCCCGCTGACGGCGCGCACCTCGCCCAGCCACCAGCGCAGCAGGTCGATCTGGTGCGATCCGTTGGCCCCAAGGCGGCCGCCGCCGGTGGCGGCGTTGGAGAGCCAGTCGTCCTCACGCCGCGCGCCTACGTCGCCGTAGGTGCTGGTGATGTTGTGGATGTGGACGTGCCTGACCTCACCGATCGCACCTTCGTCGATCAGCGCCTTGACCTTGCGGCGGTTGGGGTTGAAGCGCAGCTCGTGGTCGACCATGTGCAGCCGCCCTAGCGACTTGGCCTTGGCCAGCATGGCTGAGGCCTCGTGCCTGTCCAGCGCCATGGGCTTCTCGCAGAGCACGTGTGCCCCTGCCTCCAGCGCGGCCATGGCCATGGCTGCGTGCAGATGGGTGGGCGTGGCGATGCACACCAGGTCGAGCGGCTGCTCGGCCAGCATCTTGCGCCAGTCGTCGTAGGCCTTGGGCACGCCGAACAGGCCGGCGGCCTCGGAGGAGCTGCTCAGACGGGCGCTGGCGACGGCCACCGGCCGGACGCCAGGCACGTGGACCAGCGCCGGCAGGATGGCGGTCTTGGCGAAGCCAGCTCCGATGACGGCCACGTTCAGCGGGGCCGCGACGGACGGGCTCTCCATGGTGGGGCTCTGGCTCACCCTTCCATCTCGAACACGTGCAGGCCGCCTGACCACTTGTCGGTGGTGAAGATCAGGCCGTCCTTGCTCACCAGGATGTCGTTGGTGGCACACACGGGCTGCCCAGGCGTGCCTGGCGGCACGTAGTGGGCCACCTGCTTGGGGTTCTTGGCGTCGCTCACGTCCAGGACGCGCAAACCGGCGTTGAAGAAGGTCCCGAACAGCAGTTCCTCGCTCTGGAAGGTGCCCGGCCGGTTCTCGTGCAGGTTGTGCGGCCCCACGCGGCCGCCACGCGCCTCATACACCTCGGGGTCGGGCCGCCAGCGCGACAGCACAGCCGGCTTGCTCTCGTCGGCGATGTCCACCATGCGGAAGTACTTGGGGTTCTGCGGGTCGCCGACCTGGCCGGCCTCGTCGGTCACCGCCAGCATCTTGCGTCCAGGTAACGGCAGGGTGGTGTGGCTCATGCCGCCGCCCCCCTCCTCCCACTCCAGGTGCGACACGACCTTGGGGTCGCGCGGGTCGTTGACGTCGAAGATGAGGATGCCGCCATCCCAGTAGCCGCAGTACAGGCGGCCGTCGTGGTGGATGCCGTGGTGGATGAAGGTGCGGCTGCCGTTCAGCGAGGGCTTGGGCGGTGGCTCCCCGCCTGCGGTCCACAGGCCAGGCGTCCACCAGCGGCTCATCAGCTCGGGCTTCGTTGGATCCTGGAGGTCGTAGATCTCGAGCATGCGCTCGCCGTAGCCCTCGGGCCTGCAGGAGATGTAGACGTAGCGCTCGCCCGCCCACCACATACGGTGGGCGCCCTTGCCGCCCGTGTGGACGAAGGTGATCTGGCGCGGCTCCTTGGGGTTGGAGACGTCGAAGATGCCCCAGCCCGTGCGCCCCTCCGGCTCGTTCTCGAAACGCTGCTCGTAGTTCACGATCAGCATGTCGTTGGCCAGCTGGCACTTGCTGTGCCAGGTGCCCGGGTAGCAGGGGAACTGGCCGACCTGGTAGGGACGCCGCGGGTCGGAGACGTCGAGGATGAGCATGGGGTTGCCCGGGTTCTGGCGCCCGACGTAGAGGTGGTGGCCGTTGAGCATGACCTGCAGGCCATCGCCCTTGCCTTGCAGGTCGTGGTAGCCGAGCATGCGGATGCCCTGGCGGTCGGCTGGATCGTCGTTCATCTGGATGGTTCTCTCCTTCTGCGGGCCACGTCAGGCGTTGGCGGCTTCCGGCCGCCTGGTCGAGGTGGTGCGCGGGTCGAGGACGTCCCGCAGGGCATCGCCCAGCAGGTTGGCGGCGAGGACGGTGAACAGGATGGCCACACCGGGCATGACGGCGATCCACCAGGCCGTGCGGATGGAGCGCAGGCCTTCGTTGACCATGAGCCCCCAGGCAGGCGAGGGCGAGGAGGGGCCGAGGCTGAGGAAGCTCAGCGAGGCCTCGGTGAGGATGACCACACCGAAGCGCAGGGTGGCGTAGACCAGGATGGGCGAGATCATGTTCGGCAGCACGTGGCGCAGCACGATGCGCCAGTTCCCTGCTCCCACCGCGCGGGCGCCCTGCACGAAGTCCCACTCACGGACCCGCAGCGCCTCGCCGCGGGCCAGGCGCGCGAAGGAGGCCACCATGGCGAAGCCGATGGCCAGGACGGTCTGCAAGGCCCCTGGCCCGAGGATGGAGACCACGATGAGGGCCATGAGCAGCGTGGGGAAGGCCAGCAGCACGTCGATGACGCGCATGAGGATGCGATCGGTGATGCCGCCGACGTAGCCGGCCAACAGGCCGATGGCCACCCCGAGCACCCCGCCTACAGCCAGGGCGCCGAGGCCGCTGGCGATGGAGAGGCGCGCACCCCAGATCACGCGTTCGAAGACGTTGCGACCCAGGTTGTCGGTACCCATCGGCGCCTGCAGGCTGGGCGGCTGGTTCCTGGTCTGGAAGTTGGTCCGTTCCGGAGGATGGCGCGTGATGAATGGGGCGAACAGCGCCATGAACACCAGGACGCCGAAGAGCAGCATGCCGAGGACGCCGCTGCCGTGCTTGAACAGGGCTCGGATCATGAGTGCGCTTCCTCAGGCATAGCGCACCCGCGGATCGAGCATGGAGTAGACGATGTCGGTGAAGGTGTTGGCCAGGATGACGATGCCGATGAAGACCAGCAGCGTCCCTTGGATCTGCGGGTAGTCACGGAAGTGGATGGCGTCGATGAGCATCTTGCCAACACCCCGCCGCGCGAACATGGTTTCGATGATCACCGTGCCCGTCAGCAATCGGGACAGGTCGATACCGATCAAGGTGATCACAGGCGAGAGGGCGTTGCGCAAGGCGTGCTTGAAGAGCACCAGCCGAGGCCCCAGGCCCTTGGCCTTGGCCGTGCGCACGTAGTCCTGCGACAGGGTCTCGATCAGGGAGGAGCGCACCATGCGCGCCTGCACCCCCGCTGCGCTGGCGCCTAGCGCCAGCGCAGGGAGGAAGGCGTGCTGAACGATGCTGACCAGGCTTTCTCTGGAGCCAACCCCGAAGGTCGGGAACCATTGCAGGTAGCCCGAGAAGAAGAGGATCAGCAGCAGGCCAAGCAGGAAGTTCGGCGCGCAGAGCGCCAGCAGGGCGGTGATCATGGTGCTGCGGTCGACCCAGGTGTTGCGCTTGACGGCGGCCAGGACACCGGCAGGCAGTCCGATGAGGATGGAGATGGCCAGGCTGAGCACGGTGACGTCGATGGAGTGGGGCAACTGCTCGGCGATGTTCTGCAGCACCGGGCGGTTGCCGCGGAAGGAGTTGCCGAGGTCCAGCGTCAGCAGCCGCCGCACGTAGTCGATGAACTGCTGGTGCAGCGGCAGGTCAAGCCCAAGGCGGCGGGCCGTGGCCTCGTACAGCGCCGGGTTGTAGTCCTCCACCCCGATCGCGGCGATGACCGGGTCGCCAGGCACCAGCCGCACCAGGGAGAAGACGAAGATGCCAGCGATGAACAGCGTCACGACCATCGACAGCAACTGTTGTCCCAGGTAGGCGGCCACCGATCAGCCTCGCTCCTTCGGTATCCGGGCGCGCGACGCCTTCAAGGGTCGCGGCGGATGGTCTCTGCGGTGATGCGGAACACCCCTGGGTAGGCGCCCTCGATGTCCGGCCGCATGACCAGCACCCATTCCACGTTCACCAGCGGGATGACCGGCGCCTCCTCGTGGACCAACTCCTGGATCCTGTAGGTGACCTCGCGCAGGCGCTCCGGATCGACGGAGGTCCGCAAGTCCGCGAGCAGCTCGTTGAACTCGGGGTTGCGGTAACGAGAGGCGGCCGGGTAGGGGATGTTGGACTCCTCGAGGTACCAGGAGAAGACCTGGTCCGCGGTGGGGCGCGAGACGGTGCGAACCGCCACGTCGAAGTCGCCGGCCGTCATCACGTCCACGTGCTGCAGCCGCTCAACCATCGGTGTCACCGAGCGCACGCCGATCTCGGCCCACATGGCCTGCATGATGGGTGAGACAAGGACGCTGCGGTCGTCCATGGGCATGTTGATGACGGTGTTGGCGAAGTCGAAGCCGGCCTCTTCGAGCAGTTGCCTAGCGTAGGCGGGGTCGTAGGTGTAGGGGGAGCTGTCGAGACGGTTGGGGATGTGCTCGCCCAGCAGGGTGTCGCTGGGACGGGCGAGGCCCTGGAAGCCCACCTCTGCGATGGTCTCCTTGTCCAGCGCGTACCACAGCGCCTGGCGCACGCGCACGTCGTCGAACGGCGGATGCTCGACGTTGATGTAGGCGGTGAACATGCGCTCAGCCAGGAAGCGCGTGGACTTCAGGTTGGGGTTGTCGAGCACCGAGAGCTGGACCAGGGGATCGGTGGCGTAGAAGATGTCGATCTCGCCGCGCTCCAGCGCCACCTCGAGGACCGTCTCCTCCAGGATGATGGCGTAGCGGATGACGTCGAAGAAGGGCTCCTCACCGTAGTAGTCGGGGTTCTTGTGCACCAGGATCTCTTCGCGCGGGCTCCAGCGCTCCAGCGTGTACATGCCGCTGCCGACGGCGTTCTCTTCGTAGTTGTCCGCGTACTGCTCGATGGCTTGCTGGTTGACGATGAAGCCGCCACGGTAGCCGACGAACTGCATGAGGAAGTCGGGCCAAGGCGCGAGCAGGTGAACCTCGATGAGGTGATCGTTCACCACCACGACCTCGTCGATGAGGCGAGCCTCCTCGATCAGGGCAGAGCCGAGGTTCTCGTCCTTCAGGCGTTCGAAGGAGTACTTGACGTCGTGGCCGGTCACCTGACCGAAGCCACGGTGCCACTGCGCGTCGTCACGTAGCTCGAAGGTGTAGACCAGGCCGTCCTCGGAGACGCTCCAGCTGTGGGCCAGGTCGCCGACGAAGTCGTCGACACTGCCTGGCGCCAACCGCACCAGGCTGCTGTAGACCTTGTAGGCCACGTCCGTCTCCACCGGACCCAGCCGTACGGGATCGAGGATGTTGGCGTCGTTCTGCGAGCCCACCACCAGCACGTTCTGCTGCGCGAGCGTCGCTCCCGCGGTGAGCGCTATGAGACAGGTGAACGCGATCGTCAAGACCCCGGCGCTTCTCGACCTCATGCCGTTCCTCGTTTCTCCTCGCTGACCGAGGGCTGGGCGACCCCTCGCCGACGGATCCACTCAGGCAGCACGCAGGGGTCGCTGCGTCAAGATAGCCGCTATGTCGCATAAATAGTCGACATCAAGCAATCCAATGTATACACCCATGTCTTGCTGAGGACATCGTGATACCTCTGGGATACACTCCTTGGTGTGTGCACGCTCAGTGAAGGGGACGGTGCCGATGGTTGAAGATGCGTTCTGGGATCGCCTGCAGAGGCGCTTGGACGAGGCGGTCGCCTCCAGCGAAGCGGTGGGCGGTGTCGCCGTGCGCGATCTCGTCAGCGGCACGCAGGTCTCGGTTCGTGGGGAGATGCTCTTCCCCATCGCCTCCACCGCCAAGATCCACCTGCTGACCGCCTTGGCAGTGCTTCATCAGACAGGCGTCGCCAGCCTGGACGAGCGGGTGGTCGTCGACCGACCCACCGGTGGATCCGGTGTGCTGGCCTACCTCGACGACCGGGTCGAGCTGTCGTGGCGGGACCTGGCCAACCTCATGATCATCGTCTCGGACAACACGGCAACGAACATGATCATCGACCGCGTCGGCCTGGAACGCATGCGCGGCTACCTGGACAACTGGGGCCTGGCCCACACCAAGGTGCAGCGCAAGATGCAGGACCACGATGCCGTGGCTGCCGGCCTGGAGAACCTCGCCAGCCCGGACGACCTGGTCCAGATGCTCGGGCTGCTGCATGCGGGGGAAGCCTTCGCGCCAGGGGCGGCCGTCTGGGCCCTCGATGTGATGAAGAAGCCCAAGAAGAGCCCTTTCACCTCAGCCTTGCCGCCGGGCACGGTGCACGCCAACAAGCCAGGCGGCATGGACCGCGTCCGCTGCGACGCCGGCATCGTCTACCTGCCGCACCGCCCCTATGCCATGGCGGTGCTCAGCACCTTCGGACCCGAAGATCCCGAGGCGCAGGCCCGCTGGGTGGTGGACGTCGGTCGGCAGATCCACGAGACCATGGCCGTGCTCGACGTCACCAGCCGGCATGGGCAGGGGGTGCCACCCGGCTACCGCTGATGGCCGCCTCGGGCCGAGGCGCGAAGGCAGCACCGCCGAGCGCATGTCGGACGCTATGATGCGACCGCCCTAGCGGTACGGAGACACGTGTCACCACGAACGAGAGTGATGCAACGCTTGGAGGAGGGACTGGACCCCGTGAACCCGCCCGACACCCATGAACCGGCTTCCGACAGCCTCGATGTGGGCCGGCATACCCATCGTCATGGGTCCATCGTCGAGTTCGTGTACGAGACGCTTCGCCAAGCGATCACGCAAGGCACGATCCTCCCTGGATCCCGGATCACCGAGAACGCCGTCGCCACGGAGCTCAAGGTCAGCCGCACACCCGTGAGGGAAGCGATCCGCCTGCTGGAGAGCGAGCGCCTCGTCGAGCGCCTGCCGCGGATCGGGATCGTGGCCGTCGACTTAGACCCCAACCAGCTCGACGACATCTACACCACGCGCTCGGTGCTGCACGGCTTGGCCGCCCGACTGGCAGCCGTGCGCATCCTCCCGCGCGAGCTGGTGACCCTACGGGCCTTGCAGGACGAGATGGACACCCAGACACCCGGCACCACCAGCCTCAGCACCATGGCTGCCGTGAACGCCCGCTTCCACGACGACATCATCCGCGCGGCGCGCAGCGAGAGCCTGACGAAGCTGCTGCGCGAGGTCGAAGGTACGCTGGTGCGCTTCCGACATACGACGGTGGGCTACCCCGGCCGGGCAGAGCAGTCGAACGCCGAGCACTGGCGCATCATCGAGGCGCTGGAGCAGCGGGACGAGGTCGAGGCAGAGCGCTTGGCCCGGGAGCACGTCATGAACGCGCTCTACGTGAGGCTGAAGCAGGACGCCGAGAGCGAGGTCGCCCGGTTCAGCTTGGCGCTGGAGGGGAAGTAGGGGCGAACCCGCCGCAGCCGACCACCTGCCGGCGAACCCTCACCTCGCTTCCGTCAACCGCGACCCATCATCCAGCCCCAGCTTGGCCTTGATCTCCCGCACCGTCTCCTCCACCCCGGTCGACCCTCGCAGCACCAGGTCGCTGAACGCGCGCTCCGCGTAGCCTTCCTCGACCATCTCCCGCACCCGTGCCAGCTCATCCTCACTCAGCGCCCTGCCGCCGCGGTTCGAGAGCACCACCGCCAGCCGCGGGGCCAGCGTCACCACCGAAAGCCGCGCGCCCCGCTCGCGCGCCGCCGCCGACAAGCGTGCGAAGTCCTCGTCGCGCAAGGGGTAGGCCAGGACGAGGAAGCGCCTTCCGCTCTGCTCGATGGCCTGCGCCAGCCGCGCCACGGCGATCTCCAGCATCTCGAGGAAGGGCGTGCCTTCCGGCACCCCATGGTCGTCGCCCTCCACGAAGTCCGCGTCGGGCAAGGCCGCTGCCAGCGCGCGGCCGACGGTGCTCTTGCCTGCGTTGATGGAGCCGTTCAGGCAGATGACGTGCATGGACCAACGGTACAACCCGGCAACAAGGGTGCGGCGGGGGCGTAGCCTCGACCAGATGTCGTCGTGGGAGGTGGGACCGTGGAGGTATCCGAGATCGTGCTGGAGGAGCTGGCGCTGGCGGTCGCCGACGTGGAGTCGGTGCCTGTACTGACGCTGATCAACCGGGTGCGGCGGCGCTTGGGCCGCTCCGCTGCCGTGGGGCTCGACATCCCCACCGTGCTATCGCAGCTGGCCGAAGAGGGGCTATTGCGGTTGCCGGAGGGGACGGGGTTGTTCGCAGAGGTGTTCAGCGCAGGAGAGACGCCAGGGGGCGGACCCGATCCGGCGGATGGCTAAGTGAACCCAGCCGCATCCGACCAGCCGGCCGACTCCGCGTCGGCCAAGCTGAGGGCCGTCGCCCCCGTCATCTTCGTGCGCGACGTCGTCGCTGCCGAAGCCTACTACCGCGAGAGGCTGGGCTTCGAACCGGGTCGCCTCTACAACCACCCGCCCGACTTCTGCATCCAGTCCCGCGACGGCTGCTCCGTCATGCTGGCCAAGTCAGCGGTGGTCACGCCCCATTGGCAGGTCGTACGCAACACCTGGACCGCCTACTTCTGGGTGGACGATGCTCGCGCGCTGTACGACGAGATGGTGGGACGCGGTGCCACCATCGACTACGGGCTGGGCCTGAAGGACTACGGGGTGCTGGAGTTCGGCGTGCAGGACCTCGATAGGCATGACCTGGGGTTCGGGCAGGTGGTGAGGGACAAGGCGACATCGCCCGACCTCCAGACCCCGCCGGCAGGCTGAGGCTGCCAGTCGGCTACACCGGGCCGATCGACCTCGTCGGGCCGTGCGAACCGTCCTCAGCCCGCCGCGCCAGCTCCTGGCGAGCACGGGCCAACTCGCCGAAGTCCTCGAGGGTGGCGGTGCCGCTCCTGACGCGCAGGTCGAGGGCCTCGCTGAACGCGAGCAGTTCGTCGTGCCCCATGGCCTCGACGACTGGCCCGATGTCGTGGTCATGGCTGGCCAACCGCTCCTCCTCCTGTCGGCTGTTCCCAGCCGCCTGACGAAACCCTACGCAGCGGCGGATTAAGGCGGCCATAAACGCTCTGGCTTGGCGACCACCGCCCCCTTCAGGCATGTGGGCGCTGGGGGAGCCCGCCTCTGCGCCCTGGCTATACTTCCTTGACTTGTGATGAGCAGCTTCCGTCCTCAGGCAGATAGCCGCTACCTCACGCGCCCACGGCTGCTCGATCAGCTCCCTGACGAGCCCGGCTTCGTGGTGTGGCTGGAGGCGCCGTACGGCTATGGCAAGAGCGTGCTGGCCAGTCAGTGGGCCCAACGCTTGGAGGAGGACGGCTGGCGCACCACCTGGCTGGCCGCCGGTGGCCGCGATCCGCGTTCGCAGCTCGCCACCGAGCTCGGCCTGCCTGCCGGCTCGCCATGGAGCGTGACGCTCGACCTGCTGTGGTCCCAACGCACACTGCTGGTCCTGGAGGACCTGGAGAGCCTGGACGATCACGAGGATCTGGCCCCCCTGCTCAGGGACGTGCGCGGCCTGCTGCTGCTGGCCAGCCGCGGCCCCGTGCGCGCCTCGGAGATGCCGCGCCTGCTGACCTCAGGCAGGCTCAGCCACTTGGA
>CAYXJZ010000004.1:74071-77133 GCA_964465355.1 uncultured bacterium
TTCGTGCAGCTGGGCGAGTCCGGCTACCGCCTGCATGCCTTGGTGGCCGAGTCGATCGTGGCAGCCCACACCGAGGCGGCCCATGCAGCCCTGAGGCGCGCCGCCGGGCGCCTGCCCAAGGTCCTGTTCGGTGAGGCGCTGGAGCGCCTCGGTGACCACCAGGCCCTGCTGCACCTGTTGGAGGAACCAAGGGCGCAGGTCTACCGCCAGGCGCCCGAGACCTACCTGCGCTGGGATGCGCTGGTCGACGATCCGCCCAGCGCCTTGAGGCACGTGACGGCCGGGGCGGCGCACAAGGTGCTTGGTCACCACCAGGAGGCCGTTGCACGGCTCAGGGCGGCGCTCGAACTGGGCGGCTTGGCGCCCAACGACGAGATCCTCGCGCTCAAGGAGCTGTCCTGGTCGCTTGCCTTGCTCGACAACGACCAGGCACTGGCCGTGTTGGAGCGAGGCGAAGCGCTGCTGGACAAGGTCGAGCCGGAGCTGGCGGGTCGTTTCCTCTCCGACGCCTCCTTCGTCGACGCGGTGGTGGGGCGTTACGACGAGGCCGCCGTCAAGCTCGAGCGGTCGCTGGCAAGGCTGCCGACTGACAGCGCCTTCCGCAGCGCCACCCAGATCAACCTGGCGCTGAACCGCTGGGACGCGCACGGCGACTACGACGGCCGCGTTGCGGCCCAGACACGCACCTTGGAAGCCGTCTGGCGCATGTACCCGAGCGACGCCCCGGGCCAGTGCCGCGACCTGGCCATGCTGCATGCCTGGGCCGGCGAGCGCGCGACCGCCCGCTCCTACCTCGAGCAGGCGCGGCGAGGCGAGCGGGCCAACCCCATCGTCGGACTCGAGGCGCGGGCGGCGCTGGCGGCGATGGACGGGGACCAGACCGCCTTCCCCCCGCTACTGGAGAGCGCAAGGACGTGGGGCAGCGATTACACCGTCGACGTCATCACCATGTACGCCATCGACACGCTACCGGCCGACGCCCTGCTTGCCGCGGCAACGCAGGCCTATCAGGCCCTCAGCACCTCCGGCCTGGCGGTGGCCTCCTACGCCAAGCGCCTCGCCCATGCCGGCGAGCAGGCCGAGGCCCTGCGCCTGTTGGCGACTGCCGCCAGCACCTACACCCCCCGCGCGTACCAGATCTACCTGGCGGCTGCCCGCTACACCATCACGCGGCTGGCTGCCGACCTGGAGGCCTTCCTGGCGCTCACCACCGCCGGCGCCCGCCTTCTGCCCGGGCTGATCCCGCTGGATGAGCTGCCGCACGACCGGCCCGAGCTCAGTCTGGCCTATCCCCTCGAGGAGGTCATGGCGTCCTCCTGGAAAGAGGCCATGACCCTACGCCTCGGCGAACTGCCCGAGCTGGAGCTGAGGCTGCTCGGTGGCTTCGAGTTGCGTCACATGGGGCGCAGCCTCGACCTGACCGACCGCCAGAAACAGTTGGTCGTCCTGTTCCTGCTCGGCTTGAGCCGTGAAGAGGTGGCTGAGGCGATCTGGCCCGAGGTCGACCAGACGAGGCAACGCAACAACATGGGCGTCCAGTTCAGCCTGCTGCGGCGCGTGGTCGAGCCATGGGGCACGACCACCTTCGTGTTCGAGGACGGGCTGCGACGGGTGGCCTCCGATCACGCCAAGCTGCTGGCCGCCATCCAGGCCGGCGACGCGGCAGGGGTCTTGGCCACCTACCGGGAACCCTTCGCCGCCGGCCAGAACCTGGACGCCATCGACGAGCATCGCGCCTGGCTGCGCGAGCAGGTCGTAGCTGTGCTGAGCGCAGCCGCCGACGACGCCGAAGCCGGCGTGGCCGAGTCCTACCTGGCCAAGGTCATCGAGCTCGACCCCTTCGACGAGGAGGCGCTGCGCGCGCTGCTGCGGCACCTGGTGGGGCGCGGCAGGATGCGCGAGGCGCAGCGCCACTACGCGGCGTTCGCGGAGCGGATCCGGGAGGAACTGGGGATGGAGCCGGAGGAGGAGACCGGGCGGGTGCTGGGCTTGGGCTGAGGCCTGCTAGGTGTAGTTCCTCTGGACGTTGTGAACACTTGAGGCGGACGAAGGCCTCCATGCAGGATGTGGGTAGCGACACTCACCGCCTGACACGGAGGCCTTCGTGATCCACGCTAACGCACCGTTCACGCCCAAGGGGCGACTTCGTCTCGCTTCGCTCATCGTCGATGACGGTTGGACGGTGAAGAGCGCTGCGGAACGATTCCAATGCTCACCCGCCACCGCCTCGAAGTGGGCCAGACGCTACCGGGCTGGGTTGCCGATGACCGACCGCTCCTCACGCCCGGCGTCCTCACCGACCCGCTGCTCCAGGCGGCTGGAGCGACGCATCATCGGTCTGCGGGTCACACGCAAGTGGGGTCCGCACCGCATCGCCTATCACTTGGGGCTGGCACGTTCGACGGTGGGTCGCGTCCTCGCTCGTTACCGCATGCCGCTGCTGAAGCACCTCGATCAAGCCACCGGACTGCCGGTGCGGAAGCCGAAACCGACTCGTTACGAGGTCGCTGTGCCGGGTCAGCTGGTGCATGTGGACATCAAGAAGCTCGGCCGCATCCCCGAGGGTGGCGGGCATCGCAAGCTCGGACGGCAAGCCGGGAACCGCAACAACGCTAAGCGAGGTCGCGGCTACGCCTACCTCCATCACGCAGTGGATGACCACTCAAGACTGGCGTACTCAGAGATCCTAAGTGACGAGCGCAAGGAGACCGCCACCAGCTTCTGGCAACGAGCCAAGACCTTCTTCCAGCACGCCGGCATCACCATCACCGCAGTGATGACCGACAACGGTTCCTGCTACCGCTCACACGCGTTTCGCAAGGCACTAGGAGAGATTCAGCACCGCTTCACCCGCGCCTATAGGCCGCAGACCAACGGCAAGGTCGAACGCTTCAACCGCACCCTCCTCAGCGAATGGGCCTACCAGAGCACCTACACCAGCGACGAAGCCCGCGCAGCGACCTATCCAGCCTGGCTCCATCACTACAACCACCACAGGCATCACACCGGCATCGGAGGCCAAACCCCAGCCTCACGCATTCACAACCTCACGGGGAACTACA
>CAYXJZ010000005.1:0-70542 GCA_964465355.1 uncultured bacterium
GCGCTGGCGATGTCGAGGCCGTTGGTCTGCAGCAGCAGGAGCTGGGTGGCGTCGTCAGGGATGAAGAGGATGGTGACCGTGTCGAGGTAGGCCGCGCCCTGGTTCTCAAAGAAGGGCGGCGCCCAGGCGTAGTCGGGGTTGCGCTCCAGCACGATGCGGTCGCCTGAGACCACTTCGCGGATCTTGAAGGGGCCGGCGCTCACCGGGTTCTGGCTGAAGGCCGAGCCTTGGGTGGCCAGCGCCGTGGGCGAGATGATGCCGAAGTAGGCGTTGGTCATGTTCAGCAGCGCAGCGGCGAAGGGCTCGCTGTACACCACGTCGACGGTGTAGTCGTCGACGATCTCGACGTGACTGAGGGCGCCGGCGTTGGAGGCGGCAGGCGCGGCCATCGCCGGGTCCATCAGGCGCTCGAAGCTGACCTTCACGGCCTCGGCCGTCAGCGGCGTGCCGTCGGTGAAGGTCACGTCCTCACGCAGCCAGAAGCGGATGCGCAGGCCGTCGTCGAGCACTTCCCAGTCGGTGGCCAGGTAGGGCACGAAGTCGCCGGTGTAGGGATCGCGGGAGATCAGCGAGGCGTAGATCAGGCTGTGGTAGACGACCGCGGAGGAGGTGACGTGCACGTCGAGCGATGGCGCCTCGGTGGCGAGGGCGATGCGGAGGTTGCCGGCGGCAGCGGCGAGTCCTAGGAACAGGGCACAGGCGAGGATGACGAGGCTTCGGATCGCGAGCTTCTTTGCAGCGTGGTGATGGACTTGCGCAGTTCCTCCTATGGTGGGGCTGGCCGCCCAGGCGCGCGGGCGGGTCGGGCTGACCCATCTGTGCGCCTAGATCGACACATTAGCGCATAACCTTGCACCCGACGGCGGGGCCTTGGTCCCGGGGCCTTGGTGGCCGGCTGTCGACTCAGGCGGCGAAGTGGCCACTTCGCCAAAGATCAGGCGAAGTGGTCGTAGAGAAGACGCGAGGCCTTGGCCAAGGTGGCGCTGGCCTTGCGTTCGTCCAACTCGCCGTGGTTCATCAGCGCCACCACATAGGGGCCTTTCGGCCCGAAGACGATGCCGACATCGTTGGTGCGGCGGTTCAGGGTGCCGGTCTTGTGGGCCACTTCGGTGCCCTTCGGTAGGTCGTAGGGGATGCGGCTGTTGGTCTGGCAGGCCTTGAGGATGGTCATGCCCACCTCGGTGGCCTTGGCGCTGGCCAGCTTGCCGTCGTGCAGGTCGACCAGCATGGCGGCCAAGTGGCGCGGGGTGGCGCGGTCGCCGCGCTCGGCCGAGTTGCCGTCCGGATCGTCTGGGATGGGGCGATCCGCCTGCCTGAAGGTGGCGATGACATCGGCGTACGGCATGTGCTCGCCGCCTGGCAGGAAGCTGCCCAACATCTGGCGGATGCTGTGGGGCATGTGGAAGCTGTCGTAGCCGAGGGCATGCATGTCGGCCTGCACCGCCTCCTTGCTGCTCAGCGCCAGCAGCAGGTCGGTGGCCATGTTGTCGCTGATGATCATCATCAACCGCATGAGGTCGTGGACGGTGGGCTGCAGGCCGGCGTCCAGCACCTGGATCAGGCCGCTGCCTGCCACGCGCTCATCGTCCTTGAGTAGGGTGCGGGCGCCCAGGTCGATCTCTCCACGGTCCAGCTTGCGCAGCAGGTGGATGAGCAGCGGCAGCTTGACCACGCTGGCCAGGGTGAAGGAGCGGTCGGCGTGGATCGCCACAGGCTCCGGCGCATCGGTCCCATCAGAGCGAGGGGCGATGGCGTAGGCGATCACGCCGGTGTGACCTTCGATCCCGGACAGCACCTGGTTCAACTCGTCATGGATGGGCATGGACATACATTCGCATCCAGCGGGCGGATGGGTGTCGTTCTACGCGGCTTCGGCTGGTCGCTCCACGCCAAGGTGTCCTTCGGCCAGGCGCCATCGCCCGCCGACCCAGCTCTGGTCGAGGTCGAGCTGATGGCCGCTGAGCACCACGGAGCCGCCTGCGGCCGCGTGCTCGCCAAGCCCTTGCAGCAGCAGGCCCTGGGCCTCGGCGTCGAGGGCGTTCAAGGGCTCGTCCAGCAGCAGCAGGGATGGCGCGACGCCAAGCAGCACCGAGAGCGCGGCCTTCTGCCGCATGCCGCGGGAGAGCGCGCCAGGGTAGCCCTCCAGGCGCTCACCTAGGCCGAAGCGGCGGTACCAGTCCATGACGGCCGGCGTGGCCTGCGGCTTGCCGCGCAGCCGTGGCAGCAGCACTGCCTGCTCCTCCAAGGTGAGGTCGTCGTAGAGGGGGGGCTCGTCGGGCAGGTAGCCGATGCGGCTCCGTGCCTCCAGCCGGTCGGGGGTCTGGCCGAAGACCTCGACCCGGCCGCTGCTTGTCTGCACCGCGCCGATGATGCAGGACAGCAGGGTGCTCTTGCCCGCGCCGTTGGCGCCTTGCAGCCACCAGCGCTCGCCGGGCTGCACTTCGGCGTCCACGGCTTCCAGCACGACCATCCCACCCAGGCTGACGCCGAGGTTGCTGATGAGGAGGGGTGGGGGGGAGTCGGACATCGTTCGAGCGTACCAGGGGTGGGGGGCTCCGGCCGGGACGTGACGACTGGACCACGTCTGAACGTCCCGGCCGGAGCCCCCCACCCCTTCGACGGCGACCGACCCCGCCTCATCGCCAAGGCGGCCTCCGGGTGATGGGATTGTATTCATCGATGGGTGCTGATAAGATCGATCTATGTTGATGGATTTGGATCCGGTGTTTCGTGCTTTGGCTGACCCTACGCGTCGGGGGTTGGTGCAGCGGTTGGCTGTGGGGGAGGCGACGGTGGGGGAGTTGGCTGCGCCGCTGGAGATCGGGCAGCCGGCTGTCAGCCATCATCTGAAGGTGCTGTCTGAGGCGGGGTTGGTGGCCATGACGCGGCGTGGGCGCAGCACCATCTGTAGCTTGCTGCCGACGCCGCTGCGTGAGGCGCGGGCTTGGATGCGGGATTGCGAAGCCTTCTGGGATGAGCGGGCCGCCAGGCTCCAGAGCGTGCTGGCGGCAGGGAAGAGGTCGTCATGAGCAGGGTCGTGCACTTCGAGATCACCGCCGAGTCCGTCGATCGCGCGTCGGCCTTCTACAAGGAGGCCTTCGGCTGGGGGGTGCAGGACTGGGACGGGCCAACGGCCTACCGCTTCCTGCTCACCGGGCCGGAGGAGGCGCCAGGCATCCACGGTGCGGTGGTGCAACGCAAGCCGGACAGCAAGGACGCCGTCCTCACGCTGGGCGTGGCCTCGCTGGCCGAGGCGGTGGAGAAGGTGCGCCAGGCCGGCGGCAAGGTCCTCGATGCCGGGCACCTCGTGCCCGGTGTGGGCAACCTGGCCTCCGTCGAGGACACCGAGGGGAACCTCTTCGGCCTCATGGAGTTCCTGCCAGGGCAGCCCGGTTGAGGCAGCGGGCGGTCGGAGCCTAGCGTGGCCGACGCACCCTCCCCGCCGCGGGTGGAGCTGGTCTACCAGTTGCAGGCCGCGGTGGACGCGGTCTACCAGGCCTGGACCGACGCCGAGCTGCTCGCGCAGTGGTTCGGTCCGAGCGACGGTGTGCAGGCCGATGCCGAGCTGGACCTCAGGGTGGGCGGGCGCTACCGCATCACCATGGGCAGCCGCACGGTGCGCGGCGTGTACCTGGAGGTGTCGCCCCCAACGCGTCTGGCCTTCACCTGGGTGTGGGACGACGATGACCCGCCGGTGGAGACCGAGGTGCGGGTCAGCCTCACGCCGGAAGGCCCATCGCTCACCCGCATGGTCATCGAGCACGAGCGGTTGCCTGACGAGGTGAGTTGCATGGGCTTCGAGCAGGGCTGGAGGCGGACGGTCGTGCGCCTGGAGAGGTGGTTGGCGGTGGGGGGCACCCCGCCAGGGACGTGACGACTGGACGACGTCTGAACGTCCCTGCCGGGGTGCCCCCCACCGCAACGGCAACAGGCCTGCGAGCCGCGGCTGTCGAGGGCTGGTAGGTACGTCGACAGGCGTAGCGGGGCTACGCTGCCGGCAGGGCGACGTGCGGCGGTGGTGGGATCAGACTGGGCGCCATGACGCAACGCACCCTGTCACCCTTGATCGGCGCTTCGATCTTCTTCCTGTTCTACCTGGCGGTATCCCCGGTTGCCGGGACCGTCAGCGTGGGGGAGTTCCCACTTCCCGGGTCATCGCCCGACGTGGTCCACGCCTACCTTGCGGCGAACACGACCGCCTCCTTGCTCACAGGACTTCTACAGGGGATCTCGGGTCTCGGCCTGGCGATCGTCGTCGCGGGGCCGCTGGCCCGAGCCGGAGGAAGGGTTGCGATCGACGCGCAGCGGCGTGTGCTGGGGCAGGCGGCGGGCTGGATCGCCGTGGCTGCGATCCTGACCAGCGCTGCTCTGGCGATCGTGCTCGGCTTCATCGCGCCCACCGCAGGCACCGAGGTCGTTGCCACGGTCCGCGGTCTCTCCTTCTACGCGGGCGGGGTGACGCACGTGGCCTCACTCGGCTTGTTCGTGCTGGCCATCATCGCCGCGCCTGGATGGAGCCCACCCGTGCGCGTCGTCGCCTTGATCGCAGGCAGCCTGGCCGTCCTCTCGCTGTTGTCGATCGCCATCTTCTACGCCTCGTTGTTCCTGCCCCTTGGCCGCCTCGCGTGCATGATCACGCTGGTCGTCGCCGGCATCGGCGCGGCGCGCCACCGCTCTCCCCTGCCTGTAGCTTGAGCACGCCGACAGAGCATCGCGCACAACGGCGAAGCCTTCGTCAGGCCTCGGCGTAGATCTCGATAAGACCATCGCCCTGTTTCATGACGCGATTCTAGTGAGATCGACGATCGAGTTCGGCAACTACGGTCGATCGATTGCCTGGCGCCCCACACATCCTGCGCTGAAGGGGTTGGGATGCCCCGCCCGGGACATTCAGACGTGGTCCAGTCGTCATGTCCCGGGCGGGGCATCCCAACCCCCCTACGGTGAGTCGGGGAGCCCGGCCTGCTGGACCTCGGCCGGGTACAGCCTCCGGTAGATCTCGAGGTTGACGCCCACCCGCTGCAGGTACTCCCGCGTCTCCAGCGCATCGATCTGGCGCAACAGCTCGTCCTTGTCGAAGGCCACCGCGTCGCCCTCGTACAGGCGGCGGATGTAGCCCTGGCCGCGGTTGTATGAGGGGATGACCAGGCCGACGTCGCCGCCGAAGTAGTCGGTCAGCCAGCGCAGGTAGAAGCTGCCGTAGCGGATGTTGGTGTCTGGATCGAAGGGGTCGCCGGGCGACTCCCGCTGCAGTTCGGCCAGCCAGTCCCAAGTCGTCGGGACGACCTGCATCAGGCCCTGGGCGTTGGAGGTGGACACCGCCACCGGCGAGAAGGCCGATTCCTGCCGCATGATGGCCCACACCAGCTCCGGTTCGACACCAAGGTCGGCGGTGTGCCTGAGGGTGGAGGCGGGGTAGGCGCGGGGGTAGGCGAGGCGCCAGGCGCGTAGGTCTTCCTCACCGGCGGCCACCAAGGCCTGGCCGGCGCGCTGGCTCTGGCGGAACTCGTCGTGCTGCACTTGCAGGGCGTCGGCCAGCAGCAGCACGTCGTCGCGTGCCTGGGCCTCGCTGGCTGTGCGCAAGGCGAAGAGCAGCTCGCCCTTGGCGGCCTCATCGTCCTGCACGGCCATCAGGGCGGAGGCAAGGTCGAGGGCCGCCTGGGCGGCCGCAGAGGGGACGAGCTCGGTTTCCGTGGCCGGCGCGGGGGGCAGGCGTGGCTCGCCACCCAGCAACAGGTCGAAGTAGGAGCCGCTCGGGATGAGGGAGCGCGCCCGTTGCGCCAGGTCGTCGTCGCCGAGGCGGCCGGCCACCACCCAGGCGCGGTAGGCGGCGTCGTCGGCGTAGGTGGCGTCGCGGCCGGCGGCGATGCGCAGGTAGAGCTCGGCCGCCTCGGCCCAGCGGTCGCGGGTCTCCAGCCAGCCGGTGGCCAGCCACATGCGGCTGGCCTGGCCGGTGGCCACCATCTGCGCCACCCCGCCGTCGATGTCACCGAGGCGAGCGCGGATCAAGCCGATGCCGTAGGCGGCCGTGCTGCCGCCCAGCGCGCGGAAGGCGGCCTCGGCCTCGGCCCAGCGCTCCAGCGAGAACAGCGACCATGCCTCGCCGTCCAGAGCGGCGGCATCGCCTGGCGCCTCGGCCAACCACCTGCGGAAGGCGTCCAAGGCCTCCTCGTGCCGGCCGAGCGCTCGTAGCGCCGGCCCTTCGATGGACGGCGCGGCCAGGCTCCCGAGTGCCTCCATGGCCAGGCGGTTCTGCCCGCCCTGGAAGTAGTAGTTGGCCAGGCGGTAGGGATCGGGTTCCAATCGGCGAAGGGCAGAGATGGCCTCGGCCATGGGCAGGGCCGCCCGGTAGGCGGCGATGGCCTGCTGCGCGGCGCCGGTCACGCCGGCCTCGGCGGCGGCCTCGGCCAACTGCGCCTGCTCGAGCCGCAGTGCTCGGTTGGCGGACCGCTCCAGAGGATCATCGAGATGCAGGGCCATGGCTCGGTCGAATGCCTGCAAGCGCAGGCCGGCTGGCTGCGCGGGATCCCTGGCCACGGTGAGGGCCGCCCGGTAGGCCAGGTAGCCATCGCCGCTCTGCGCCAGCTCGTTCATGGCGCCAAGGTCGACGTCGAGCAGGGCGCGGCGGAACTGCCCGTAGCCCAACAGGGGCTCGGCCTGGTAGGGGTCGACCGACACGGCACGCGAGATGGTCAGCGGCCACAGCACGGCCACCGAGCCGAAGAGGACGACGGCCCCCACGATCAGCTGCACAGCGCCCCTGTTCCGGGCGATGGTCGTCCTTCGGGTGGTGGGGGTGGGCGCACGGCGCATGCCCCCAGCCTAAGCGAGGGCGCTGAACGGGTGCTGAGTCCGGCCGACGCAGGGGTGGACCCGGCTCCCTGCCGCTGCGGACGCTGTCGCCTGAACGCTTGGTGTTTCTCATCAACCCGGGGTAAGATTCGGGCACATTCGGTTCGACCGGGCGGCTTGCCCCCTTCGTTGGGGCAAGCCGCTTCCTAGCCACGAAGAACGCTCAGCCAGGCCCACTGCGGGCCCCACGGAGGCATGCCATGACGCGCATCGTTCGATTGACTCAAGAGGGATACGACCGCCTCAGGGCGACCCTGGCGCAGGAGCACGTTCGCCTGGACGAGGCAACCCAGATCCTTCAAGGGTTGACGGGTTCCAGCGACGACTACGACGATTCCGGTCTCGAAGACGCCAAGCAGGAGAAGGCGCGCATCGAGAACCGCATCGACGACCTGGAGGACCAGCTCGCCCGCGCCGAGATCATCCAGGCCGAGGCAGGCGGCGGCCGCATCGACCTTGGCGCCATGGTGACCCTGCGCGAGGACGGCCGCAAGGCCGACCGCCAGGTGCAGGTGGTCTCACCGGTCGAGGCCGGCGTGCTGGAGGGCGACGTGCCCAAGGTCTCCGACGAGTCGCCGCTCGGCAAAGCCCTGATCGGGCGACGGGTCGGGGACACGGTGAAGGTGGAGGTCGGGAGCAATACCAAGGCCTACAAGGTGGTGGCTGTCGGGTAGGTGTTGGGGCGGCAGGGGGGAAGGCCGGCGGGGACGTGACGACTGGACTACGTCTGAACGTCCCCGCCGGCCTTCCCCCCTGCCTTGCGAGCTCCTCCACAAGCAAGCTCCTTGTAGGCGCGTGCGAGCGGGCGTGCGAGCGGCCCTGCGCGACTTCCCCTTCGATCCACAAGGGCGTGGGGCAGCCTCATGGGGACGTTCAGACGTAGTCCAGTCGTCACGTCCCCATGAGGCTGCCCCACGCCCGCCACCCGTCACCACGTAGACTGGGCAGGTTATGTCAGAGACCTCGCTGCAGGAGCAGCGTGAACAACGCATCAAGAACCTGAGCCAGTTGCAAGAGCGCGGCTATGAGCCCTACCCGTATGCCTACCGCGCCACCGTCACTGCTGCTGCACTCCAGGCCGAGAAGGTGGGCGCGCAGCCCGGCGATGCATGGCCAGAGGAGCGGCACGTCTTCGCCGGCCGCATGATGACCGTGCGGCGCATGGGCAAGGTGGCCTTCGCCACGCTGCAGGACGCCAGTGGGCGGTTGCAGGCCTTCTTCCAGCGCGATCGGTTGCCGGAGACCTACGCCGACCTCAAGGCCATCGACCTGGGTGACTGGTTGGAGGTGGAGGGCACGCCCTTCGTCACCAAGACCGGCGAGCTCTCCATCCTGGTGGACGGCTTCCGGCCCTTGGTGAAGTCGCTGCGACCACTGCCCGACAAGTTCCACGGCCTGACCGAGAAGGAAGCGCGCTACCGCCAGCGGCACCTCGACCTGATGACCGACCCACAGGTGCGCCGCGCCTTCGTGCTGCGCAGCCGCGCCACCTCTTTCGTGCGCCGCTACCTGGACGACCTTGGCTTCCTCGAGGTGGAGACCCCGGTGCTGCAGGCGGTGCCGGGCGGCGCCGACGCGCGTCCCTTCCTCACGCACCACAACGCGCTCGACCACGATTTCCACCTGCGCATCAGCCTGGAGCTCTACCTCAAGCGGCTGGTGGTGGGCGGCTTCGAAGCGGTCTACGAGATCGGCAAGAACTTCCGCAACGAGGGCATCAGCTACAAGCACAACCCCGAGTACACGATGCTGGAGCTGTACTGGGCGGGCAAGGACTACCTGGACATCCTTGCGCTGGTCGAGGACCTCTACGCCAAGCTGACCACCGAGCTGCTTGGCAGCACCAAGGTGCCCTACCAGGGGCGGGTGCTCGACTTCACGCCCCCCTGGCCACGGGTGGACTACACGACGGGCCTCGCCGAACGCGCCGGCATCGACTTCGACCTGCTGGACGAGGCCAAGCTGCGCGCCTGGACCGCGGAGCGTCACCCACGCAAGGGAGGCGACGGGCCCGCGCTGAGCGAACAGCCCTTCCACCAGCTCATCGCCAAGCTCTACGACATCTACTTGGAGCCCGATCTGGTCCAGCCCACCTTCGTCATGGACCACCCCCTGCTCATCAGCCCGCTGGCCAAGGCGCACCGCTCGCGCCCCGGCCTGGTCGAGCGCTTCGAGCCGGTGGTGGTGGGCATGGAGCTGGGCAACGCCTTCAGTGAGCTCAACGACCCCATCGACCAACGCCGCCGCTTCGAGGAGCAGATGGCCCGCCGGGAGGCCGGCGACGACGAGGCGCAGCCACTGGACGAGGAGTTCCTCGAGGCGCTGGAGTACGGCATGCCGCCTGTGGGTGGCTTAGGCCTCGGCATCGACCGCATGGCCATGCTGCTGGCCGACGTGCCGTCGATCCGGGACGTGGTGCTGTTCCCCTTGATGCGGCCGGGTTGACCGACGCTGCCGGGGCAGCTGACTGTGCGATCAGCTGGTGTATCCACTAGAGAGGGGCGAGATCATGACGAGTTGGGGAGCCATGATCGCCACCGATGACGGCATGCTGAAGAGGCGCGGACGCTGCTGTGGCTGCCGCGCCGAACCTTCTTGGCGGTGGGTTCACTGGATCAGCGCTCCACGAGGTTCAGCCAAGGAGTGCCATCCCTGACACCTCTTCCATGCGGCCTTGGCAGCTGCCTAGCTCGCACATGGCCGAGAGCTCGGTTGGGCTAGACTGCTTCTGTGCAGTGCAGATGACGCATGAGCGTCATCGTGGAATGGAGGTCGACGAGTCATGGCGAAGAAAGGCCAACATGTGGTGCCTCGTGGGGACCAGTGGGGTGTTCGCAAGTCGGGGGCCTCGAAGGTCACGAGCTTGCATCCGACCCAGAAGTCGGCGATCGAAGCAGCACGCCAGACGGCGATCAACCAACGGGCAGAACTCTACATTCACGGCGAGGACGGCCGGATCCGCGAGCGGAACTCGTACGGTAACGACCCGCATCCGCCCAAGGGTTAATGGCACGTGCCTCCGTTCGATCGGTCGGTTTTCATCAACTGTCCGTTCGATGAGGCGTACGAGCCCATCCTCCAAGCGGTGGCGTTCTGTGTCGTGTTCATGGGGTTCCACCCGCGCTTAGCACCGGAAGAGGCGGACAACGCGAAGCCTCGGTTGAAGAGGATCCTGAAACTCATCAAGGGGTCGAAGTACGGAATCCATGACCTCTCAAGGTCACGGCCCGATCCTGGAACGGAGTTCGCTCGGTTGAACATGCCGTTCGAGCTAGGCTTGGACTTCGCTTGTCGAGCGTTCGCTCGGGGCCGGTGCGCCTCCAAAGCCATCCTGGTTCTAGAACATGATTCTCACGACTCGAAGCGGGCTCTATCAGACATTTCGGGATGGGATGTCAGCGCCCATGGGTCCGAGTACCAGAAAGCCGTCCGGGAAGTCAGAAGGTGGCTGGTGGCCAAGGCAGGTGCGTGTCGCGTCGGCCCAAGCAAGATCCTCAGTAGGTACGAGGACTTCCAGGCCTGGTACTGGGAGCACCAGCGGGCGACTGGTGCTTCGGATGACGACATCAAGGCGTACCCGACGGTCGAGATGATCGAGGCCATGGAGGAATGGAAGTTGGCAGAGGCATCGTCGGACTCGACCGTAGGTCGGGAAGGTATCGCCCCGCACATCTAGGGCCTGCTACGACGTAGGACGCCGCAACCACACCTCCTACTGGGTGCGCTCAGCCGACCGCCAGGCTCAGGGCTGGTAGCAGTCCATCGACGCCAGCGTCGCGTTGATCCCCACCGGCCTGACCTGATAGGTGAGGCTGGCCCGGTCATCGCGGGTGGTCTCGATGCGCAGGATCAGGTTCTGGGTGGTCCGCAGGGTGGTGAGCAGCGTCCGTCCCGTATCGGCGTCTGGGCCGACCGAGGTGAGGTCGTCGAGCACCGACCAGGTGCCGGTCACGGCGGGCTCGCCGTCGGCCCGGTAGTGCACCGTCACGCTGCCGATGGCGCCCACGTTGGTGCCGGCGCCGAAGGCCAGTCGCACGCCGTCGATCTCGCCGCCGCAGACGACGAAGAGCACACCACCGTCGGTGGACTCTGGCGCCTCGTGGGCGGTCACGTAGGCGTAGGAGATGTCCGCGTCGGTGATCAGGTCGGTGCGCTGGACGTAGGCCCATGGACCGATCATGACGGGTTGGGCGATCACCATGCCGATGGCCAGGGTCGCCAACAGCGCGACCAGCCGACGCACGCTCCTGGAGGGGGACATGGGCAGATGGTAGCTCATGAGAGGCCGGAGGCCAAGGTGGGGGCCGGTGGGCGGATGCGCACTCGGTATAGAGTCTCCCCCATGCTCAACGAAGTCACGACCCCCGACTGGGTCAAGCACGCCGTCTTCTACCAGGTCTTCCCCGACCGCTTCGCCAAGAGCGAGCGCGTCCCCAAGCCGGGCGGCCTCGAGGACTGGGACGCCCCGCCCACCCACCACGGCTACAAGGGCGGCGACCTGCGCGGCCTGGCGGAGCGGCTGGACCACCTGAGCGATCTCGGCATCACCGCCATCTACCTCAACCCCGTCTTCCAGTCGGCCAGCAACCACCGTTACCACACCCATGACTACTTCCGCGTCGACCCCATGCTGGGCGGTGACGACGCGCTGCGCGAGCTGCTGGACGCGGCCCACGGCCGTGGCATGAAGGTGATCCTGGACGGCGTGTTCAACCATGCAAGCCGCGGTTTCTTCCAGTTCAACGACCTGCTGGAGAACGGCGCCGCCTCGGTCTACCGTGACTGGTGGCACGTCAACGGCTTCCCCCTCGGCGCCTATGGCGAAGGTGACGGCCAGTTGCGCTACAGCGCCTGGTGGGGCATCCCGGCGCTGCCCAAGTTCAACACCGACCTGCCTGCTGTGCGCGAGTTCCTCTGGTCGGTGGGCGAGCACTGGCTGCGCTTCGGCATCGACGGCTGGCGCCTGGACGTGCCCAACGAGATCGACGACGACGAGTTCTGGCGCGAGTTCCGTCGCCGTTGCCTGGCCATCCGCCCCGACGCCTACATCGTGGGCGAGATCTGGACGGAGGCCGAGCGCTGGCTGCAGGGTGACCAGTTCGACGCGGTGATGAACTACCCGCTTGGCAAGGCTGTCATGGGCCTGGCAGGTCGCTGGGTGAACCAGGAGGAAGTGGGACGCTGCGGTTACCACCACATCCCGCACCTGGGTGCACAGGCGGCTGCGGCAGCCCTGACGCGTGAGCTGGAGCGCCATCCCCTGGCCATCACCCAAGCGCAGCTCAACCTCCTCGGCTCGCACGACACCCCTCGCCTGGCCACCATCCTGGGTGAGGACGCCAACGCCATCGAGTTGGCCACCCTGCTGCAGTTCACCCTGCCTGGGGCGCCCTGCGTCTACTACGGGGACGAGATCGGCCTCTCAGGCGGCCACGACCCGGCGTGCCGGGCTGGCATGCCGTGGGACCACCACGATCGTTGGGACCAGGCGCGTCTGACGCACCACCGTCGGCTCATCGAGCTGCGGCGCGAGCACGAGGCGTTGCGCACGGGCAGCGCGGCCTTCTTCCCAGATGGTGATGGATCGCTGGTCATGCGGCGACGCTTGGGGGCGGAGCAGGTCTGGGTGATGGTCAACGCCCAGGAGCGGGAGGCGGTCTTCGAGTTGCCGGCCGCTAGGCCGGGTGAGGCGCCACGGCTGCTGTTCGGCGAGGCCTCGGTCCAAGCCGATGGCGATCGCCTGCGCTACCGCCTGCCTGCCAGGTCGGGTTCGGTGTGGAGCGAGGCGCGCGAGGGCTGAGGCTCGGAGCCTACCGGCCTCGGGCCTGGCTTCGGCCGGAGGACCGCCGCGTCCTCAGAGCAGCCAGGCCAGCCCCACCGCCACCAAGCCGATGGCCGCAGAAGCCAGTGTGATGAGCAGCGCCTTGCGCCGGTCGGCGGCCAGCGCCTGCGGGTCGACGATGGTCTCGGTCTGGCCCACTTGGTCACCGACGTTGAACACGCCGCGCATGCCGTAGCCGGTGCAGAAGCCCAAGGCCGCCTGCAGCAGGCCCTGGGCGGCGCCGGCAGCGGGAACGAAGACCACCCAGCGTAGCCAGGTGGGTGCGCCGCCCCATAGGGCGATCACCAACAGCAGGGCCACGGTCACGGCCGTGGCGGCCCAGCCCATGCGGCGGCGGGTCTGGATCTCGGCCCGTCCGATGTTGCAGACGCCGGGTGTGTAGCTGACGGTGTTGGCCATCGTGGACCTGCCTCCATACCCGACGGTGGGTGGGCTTGCCCGTCGGATGGCCTCGATGCTACGACGGGGTGACCCGACCGGGCGTCGGCGCCGCTGCGACGCCGACGCCCAGCCGGTGGAGGTGGAGGCCGTGGCCCTGGTCTAGACCCCCGCCCCCACCGGCGTCAGCGCCTCGTTGTCCGCCTCGCCGGTGCGGATGCGCACCACGTGGTCAAGCGGCTGGACGAAGATCTTGCCGTCGCCGATGTTGCCGGTGCGGGCGGACTTGACGATGGCGGCGATGGTCTTCTCCACGAAGGGCTCGGAGACCGCGATCTTGATCTCGATCTTGTCGTGGAACTCGACCAGGTACTGGCTGCCACGGTACTGCTCGGTGATGCCTGCCTGGCCGCCGTGGCCGCTCACCTTGTTGATGGTGATGCCGCGGACGCCGGCCTTGAACAAGCCTTCTTTGACTTGTGGTAGTCGCTCGGGTCGGATGATGGCGGTGATCAGCTTCATGCTGGCTCCTGTGCTATCGGTCGCGAAGCTCAGTCGCCGCTGGCGACCAGGACGGGGTGGTTGAGGGAGTCGGCCGGCACGTAGGCCTCGGCGCCGTGCTCGGAGAGGTCGAGGCCGATGACCTCTTCGCGGGGGCTGACGCGGGCGAGGCCGATGACCTTGAGCAGGCTGAAGATCAGGAAGCCGGCGGCCAGCGCGGCCAGCGAGTAGGAGAGGGTGCCGAGCAGCTGCACGCCGAAGTTGGCGCCGCCGAAGATGCCCACCGCCAGCGTGCCCCAGATCCCGACCACGCCGTGCACCGAGACGGCCCCCACCGGGTCGTCCGCCTTGATGCGGTCGAAGAAGAGCACCGAGAACACCACAAGGGTGCCGCCGATGGCGCCCACCAGCACCGCCCAGATGCCGGTGATGACGTCAGGACCGGCGGTGATCGACACAAGGCCGGCCAGCACGCCGTTGACGGTCATGGAGAAGTCGGGCTTCTTGAACAGGGCCCATGACACGAAGATGGCCGCAAGGGCGCCGGCCGCCGCCGACAGGTTGGTGTTGAGCGCCACGCTGGCGAAGGCCTGGGCGTCGTCGATGCTGCTGAAGGAGAGCACCGAGCCGGGGTTGAAGCCGAACCAGCCGATCCATAGCAGGAAGCCACCGAGGGCCACCAGCGCCATGTTGTTGCCCGGCATGGCGACCACGCGGCCGTTGACGTAGCGGCCGAGCCTAGGCCCAAGCGCCAGCACCCCACCCAAGGCGGCGAAACCACCGACGGCGTGCACCACCGAGGAACCGGCGAAGTCGTAGAAGCCCCGCTCGCTCAGCCAGCCGCCGCCCCAGTGCCAGCTGCCGAGCAGCGGGTAGACCAGCGCCGTCATGATCAGGGAGAACACCAGGTAGCCGCTGAACTTGGCGCGGCCGCCGATGGCGCCGCCCACGATGGTGGCGGCGGTGGCGGCGAAGACCATCTGGAAGAAGAAGTCGGCCGCCAGCGGGAAGTTGCCGCTGGACTCGGTGTTGGCGAGGAAGAGGCCACCGCCGTACATCAGCGCGAAGCCCACCGCCCAGTAGGCCACCCCGGCGATGGCGAAGTCGGCGAAGTTCTTCATCATGATGTTGATCACGTTCTTGGCCCCGTGCAGGCCGGCTTCCAGCAGGGCGAAGCCCGGCTGCATGAACATGACCAGCAGCGCGCAGACCATGAGGGCGAAGGTGTCGAGCGCGTAGGCGAGATCCATGATGGTCTCGCCCTGGGCGCTCGCCACGGAGAGGAGCGGGACCAGGGCTAGGACCGCGGTGCGCGACCACGGGACCGCAAGCGAACGCATGTGAGCCTCCTCGGGGGGCCGACCCATGGCGGCGGGTCGGCGTGGGCGTCAGGCTACGTAAACTCATGCAGGATGTCAAGACCGAACGTGCATAGTGATGCAATCACGTGATACGGAGAATCGCCAAAATCAGCAAATCGTGCAGGATGTCAGATCAAGATTGGCCGACTGTGCGCAGAATCAGTGACAGCACGGATACAGGCACAGCGAAGCCCCGCCGCAAGTACACGGCGGGGCCAAGGTCGTGCTTCGCGACTCAGCGCGCGGTCTGGATGGTCGCTGTCGTGATGGTCACTGCGCCAGGTTGAGGCGGCTCATGTCACCCACCACCAGTTGATGGGTGCTCGGCCTACGCTTGCCACCCTCGATGAGCACGTCCTCGCCGATCAGGCTGGCCTGGATGCGCCCTTCCACATCGCGCAGCACGGTGCGCGCGCCCACCACGGCGTACTCGATCTCGGCGTTCGACAGCGTGACCTGCTCGCCCAAGGTGGTGAAGGGGCCGACGTAGGCGTCCACCACTTGGCAGCCTTTGCCGATCAGCGCAGGCCCGAAGATCTTGGACCCGCGCACCGTGGCACCGGCCTCCACCACCACGTCACCCACCAACTCGGAGGACGTCACCTCGCCGACCACGTCGCGCCGCAAGCGGAGCAGTTCGAGGCGGTTGGCGTCGAGGATGTCCTCGGCCTTGCCGGTGTCCTTCCACCAACCCTGCACCTCCACCGGCACCACCAGCTGCCCATCCTCGATCATGCGGGCGATGGCGTCGGTGATCTGGTACTCGCCTTTGGCGCCGGGCTGCAGACCCTCGATGGAGGCGTGGATCCGGGGGTCGAAGACGTAGACGCCCGCCACCGCCAGGTTGGACGGCGGCACCTCGGGCTTCTCCACCAACTGCGTGATGCGCCCGTTCTCGACCACCGCGACACCCAGCTGCCTCGGGTCATCGACGCGCACCAGCGCCATCACCGCCTTGACGCCGCGATCCGGCTGGAAGGCGTCTACGAAGGGCCGGATGCCATGCTCGAAGAGGTTGTCGCCCAGGTACATGACGAAGGGGTCGTCGGCCAAGAAGGCGCGCGACACCTCGACGGCGTGCGCCAGCCCCTTGGGGGGGTTCTGCAGGATGAAGGTGTACTTGGCGCCGCGGTCCTCGCTCAAGGACTCCCTGAGATGTTCGATGGTGTCGTGGCTGACGACCACACCGATGTCGGTCACACCTGCGTCGACCAAGTGGTCGACGGCGTGGTGGATGAGCGCCTTGCCGGCGACCCGGATGGTGGGCTTGGGCCTGAGGCTGGTGATGGGGCGCAGACGCGTGCCCAAGCCGGCGGCGAGGATGAGTCCTTTCAAGACGGCCTCCTGACCACGACGCTACCGCGACGATGGCCAGGAGCGCTGCGGCAGACGTCTCAGGCGTTCAGCGTTGACGCCCGCTCACCAGCATGAAGATGCCGACGAGGATGCTACCGCCCGCCACCCATGGCAGCCAGGGCAGGTTGCGCTCGCGCTGCACCTCGACCTCCAGGATGCCGAGGTCCACCCCTGCACGTTCGTTGAACACGCCCGTGAGCTGTAGGATCAAGGCCACGGCCCCAGCGATGATGAGGATCAGCCCCAACGTTGCCATCGGTCTCATGTCTACCTCCTTCTTTCGTGACTAACAGCATATGCCGGTTGCATGAGTGCTGCTGGACTCGCTGACCGGGGATCCGTCGCGACCGATGAGATGGCGTACCCGAACCGTCTTCCACGGTACGGTGGCGACACTCGAGATGGAGCATCCGGTTCGAGACGTCTAGGAGGTCCTCCACGTGCGCACAGCAGTCGCCACCCGCTGCGTCCTGTCCCTCTCCCTGGCTGTCATGCTGGCTGCATGCGGCTCGGCGCCCGGCACCCAAGGCCCGGGCGCGCTCACCGAGTTGGTCGGCAGCGAGGCGCACGGCATCGTGACCTTGGCCTGGGTGCACGACGGCGCCCTGACCTCCGGTTACCGGGTGATCCGCCGTGACGTGCCGGCCTCCGGCGCACAGACGCAGGTGGAACTCGGCGCCGATGCCAGGTCCTTCAGCGACCACGATGCCGAGGTCGGCCAGAGCTACAGCTACACCGTCGTGCCATTGGGCGCAGGCGGTCAAGCGCCTTCGGGGACGGCGCGCTCCGTCACCGTCACGGTGCAGCCTGGCCTGACGATGGTGGCCGGCCACTACGTCTGGACGGGCGGAGGCCAAGCAAGCGCCGCCTTCGGCTTCTTCTTCTACTTCCCCAGGAGCGACTGGCCCGTTGCCAGCGCCCCATACACGCTCTCCGGCCCGCCGGGTTGGAACGACGACCAGCCATGGACGGGCACCTTCCAGCGCGACCACTTCCAAGGCGGCTTCACCTGGTTCGCCGTCGCCAGCGGTCCGGCGGTCCCAGGGAGCTATCAGCTGGAGGTGGAGCTGGTGGACGGCCTGCTCGTCGCATCCTCGGAGCTGGCGGAGGCCGACGATGTGCCGCGCCTCGAGGGTCTGAGCCTGCTCTCCTCCTCTGCCACGACGGTCGCGGTGGCTTGGGACGCCTACCCAGGGGCGCAGAGCTACGTGGTGACGCTGTTCGCCGGCACCCCTGGCACGGCCACGACCGTGCTGTCGCGGCGGGTGAGCGGGACCAGCGCCACGTTGGACGACCTGGGCCTGGCGCCGGGTGCGTACTTCGTGGCCGTGAGCAGCTACGCCTTCGACGGCCTGCAGCCCGGTCGCAGCCTGCCACCCCAGCGCTTCGACGTGGCGGAGGCGGCCACCGAGGTGTTCGAGATGCTCGCGGACTGAGGCCAGGCTGGGCTGAGCGCATCGGAGCCGGATAGGATGCGCCCCATGCCCCGCAGCAGCGAGATCCGCGTGACCGTGACAACGGACGACGATGGCGTCCAAGAGTTGGCCTGGCAGGCCGACGATGCCCCCGACCCTGGTAGGCAGTCGGCCGAGGCGATGATCCTGGCCCTTTGGGACGGCGAACGGCGCAACGCCATGCGCATCGACCTGTGGACGCCGAAGCTCACCGTCGACGACATGAACGACTTCGTGTACCAGACGTTGCTGTCCCTGGCGGACACCTACCGCGCCGCCACCCTCAACGAGGACCTGATGGTGGAGATCAAGAGCTTCGCTCGCCACTTCGCCGAGCGAGCGGCCAAGCAGGAGCGTCGGCACGGCAACTGAGCCGCCGGCTGCCTAGGGCTTGGCGCGCCCGTCCTGCGTCAACAACGGCCCGTACAGCTCCGGTCGCCGGTCGCGGAAGAAGCCGAAGCCGGCGCGGAAGCGCTCGGCCGCACTGAGGTCGAGGTCGCTGACCACCAGGCCCTCTGTGCTCCGGTCGGCCTCGGCCACCTTCTCGCCGGTGGGGTCGGCCACGAAGGAGGAGCCGTAGAAGATGGCGTCGCCTTCCTGGCCGACGCGGTTGGCTGCGGCCACGTACATGGCGTTGCTGACCGCGTGCCCCTGCATGGCGCGCTGCCACATGGCCTTGGTGTCGAAGCCGCCAGAGGCCGGCGGCTCAGAGCCGATGGCGGTGGGGTAGAGCAACAGTTCGGCGCCTTGTAAGGCCATGGCGCGGGCGCCCTCCGGGTACCACTGGTCCCAGCAGATGGCCACGCCCACCTTGCCGACGGCCGTGCGCCAGGCCCTGAAGCCGGTGTCGCCTGGGTTGAAGTAGTACTTCTCCTCGTAGCCGGGGCCGTCGGGGATGTGGCTCTTGCGGTAGAGGCCGAGGCGGCTGCCGTCGGCGTCGAACATCATCAGGCTGTTGAAGTGGGCCTGGCCTGCGCGCTCGAAGAAGGACACGGGCAGGACCACGCCCAGCTCGGCGGCCAGGGCCTGGAAGCGGCCGAGGAAGGGATGGCCGTCCACCTCGTGCGCCAGCGAGAACAGCGTCTCGCTCTCCACCTGCGGCCAGTAGAGGTACTCGAAGAGTTCGGGCAGCAGCACCAGTTGTGCACCCTTGGCAGCGGCCTCGCGCACCCAGCGTTCGGCCTCGGCCACGTTGCGCTGCAGGTCGTCGGTGCAGGACATCTGCACCAGCGCGAGGCGCAGCCGACGGTCGGTCTGGCCGTCCCTTGGTGCCGACGCCCAAGCGGGGAGATCCGTCATGCCTTCACCTCCGAGGATGCTTCGGTCGCCGCCCACTCTTCAGGGGCCACCTCTCCAGCCGGCTGCTGCTGTGTGACGCAGTGCCATGCACCGCCCCCGGTGATCAGGGCGGCCGCAGGCACGCCGATGACCTGGCGTCCGGGGAACAGCGGCCGCAGGACGGCCAGGGCGCCTTCGTCGTGCTCGTCGCCGTAGACGGGCACCAGCACGGCGCCGTTGGCCACGTACCAGTTGGCGTAAGAGGCGGCTAGGCGGCGACCGTCCAGCTCCATGCGCGCCCGCGGCAGCGGCAGCTCGACGACCTGGTACGGCCGACCGTCCGGGGCCCGGAGGGCTTGCAGCAGGCGCAGGTTCTCCTGCATGGGCCGGAAGTTGGCGTCGCCCCGGTCGTCGGTCACCGAGCAGACGATGGTGCGGTCACCGGCGAAGCGCACGATGGTGTCGACGTGGCCGTCTGTGTGGTCGCCCTCAAGGCCCTCGTCCAGCCACACCACCCGGCTCACGCCGAGGCCGGCAGCCAGCAGCGCCTCGTAGTCGGCCTCGCTCAGCTCGGGGTTGCGGGTGGGGGTGAGCAGGCAGGAGCGGGTGGTGATGAGGGTGCCCTCGCCGTTGACCTCGATGGCGCCGCCTTCGAGCACCTGCGGGAAGGAGAAGCAGCGCATGCCCAGATGGGCAGCCACCTTGGCGGCCGCCAGGTCGTCGCTGGCCCATTCGTACTTGCCGCCCCAGGCGTTGAAGCGCCAGTCAGTGGCGGCCACCTTGCCGGTCAGGTCCCGCAGGAAGGTGGGGCCGTTGTCGCGGAACCAGGCGTCATCGAGATCGACGGTGTGGAAGCGCACCCGCCCGGCTGCCGTTCGCAGCCGCTGCCGCGCGTCGGCCTCGGCCTCCGGGCTGCTGACGTTGACCACCACAGGCTCGAAGCCGGCCAGGGTGCTCACCATGTTGGCGAACTCGCGGCGCACGGCCTCCAGCTGCCCCTCCCACAGCAGGTCGTCGGCGGGCCAGCTGGTCCAGGTGGCGAGGTGGGGCTCCCACTCGGCGGGCATGCGGAAGCCCAGGTCGGCGGGGGTGGGGCTGGGGATGGGCGCCATGGGACGGTCTCCAAGGGGTTCGGGGCGCTCGGCCCCGGAGCATCACAGGGTAGCACCGCCCTGCTCTGATATGGTGTTGCGCTGTCGCGCATCAGCGCGTCCCAGGAGGTCTCGCCTTGGTCCACACCACCCCCGAGGTGCCATTCAAGGTCGGGGATGCCGAAGAGATCTACGGCGTCCCGTCGTGGTCGAGTGGCTACTTCAAGGTCGGCGCCGACGGCGAGATGCACGTCACCATGCGCGGAGTCGAAGGGCAGAGCGTCTCCATCCCGGCCATCATCGAGGCGCTCAAGGAAGAGGGCCGCACCCTGCCGCTGATCCTGCGTTTCCCGCAGATCATCGAGGACCGGCTCGACCGCATCAACCTGTCCTTCCAGGCCTCCATGCGCGAGGCGGGCTACCAGGCTCACTACCAGGGGGTCTACCCCATCAAGGTGAGCCAGCGCCGTGTGGTGGTGGAGACCATCGCCGAGTACGGCGCGCGCTTCGTCACCGGCCTCGAGGCTGGCAGCAAGGCCGAGTTGGCCCTCATCCTGGTGCAGGACACCCATCCGGACGCACTGATCTGCTGCAACGGCTTCAAGGACGACGACTTCATCCGTCTCGCCCTCTGGGGCCGCAAGCTGGGCAAGAACGTCTGCATCACACTGGAGAAGCCGAGCGAGCTGGAGCGCGTGCTGCGCGTGAGCCAGGAGACGGGTGTGGAGCCCATGGTGGGCATCCGCTTCAAGCTGCACGCCAAGGGCGCAGGCCAATGGGAGGCTTCGGGCGGCGACGACGCCAAGTTCGGCCTCACCGCCACCGAGCTCATCCACGCGGTACGCCGACTGGAGAGCCTCGGCAAGCTCGACGCCCTGCAGATGATCCACTGCCATGTCGGCAGCCAGCTCACCGACATCCGCAAGATCAAGATCGCGGTGCGCGAGGCCACCCAGGTCTACGTCGACGTGGTCAAGATGGGCGCTCGTGTGCGCTACCTGAACGTGGGCGGCGGCCTAGGTGTGGACTACGACGGTTCCAAGACCGCCTTCTACACCTCGGCCAACTACGGCATCAGCGAGTATGCCGACACGGTGGTCTACACCATCAAGGAGACCTGCGACGACGGCGAGGTGCCGCACCCGGTGGTGGTCACCGAGTCGGGCAGGGCGCTCACCGCCCACCACGCCATGATCGTGCTGCCGGTCATCGACGCCATCGGCCCCACCCGCGCCACCTACGAGCTGCCCCCCTTGACGGGCGAGGTGCACGCCGTGGTGACCGACATGGAGGAGCTGGCGCGCGACGTCAACCTGCGCAACTACCGCGAGGTCTACAACGAGGCCGTGTCGAACAAGGACACCATGCACAGCCTCTTCGACCTCGGCTACGTCAACCTGCTCGAGCGTGCCCACGTCGAGCAGCTCTACCACCGCACCCTGCTGCGCATCGCCAAGATCGTCGAGCAGATCGACTACGTGCCAGAGGAGCTGGAGGCCCTGCCCAAGCGGCTGGCCGACCAGTACGTGGTCAACTTCAGCCTCTTCCAGGGCATGCCCGACCATTGGGCCATCCAGACGCTGTTCCCCATCGTGCCGCTGCACCGCCTCAACGAGGTGCCCACCCGTGAGGCCACGCTGGTGGACATCAGCTGCGACTCGGACGGCAAGATCCAGAAGTTCATCGACCTGCGCGACGTCAAGTCCACCCTGCCGGTGCACGACCTCGTGCCTGGGCGGCCGTACTACCTCGGCGCCTTCCTCACCGGCGCCTACCAGGACGTGCTGGCCAACACCCACAACCTCTTCGGTCGCATGAACGAGGCGCACATCCGCCTGACCGACGACGGCGGCTGGGAGCTGGAGCGCTTCGTCAACGGGCAGAAGGCGCGGCGTGTCATCGAGAACATGGGCTACGAGACCGCCGAGCTGCACGGCTGGCTGCAGGACGAGATCCGTGAGGCGGAGCGCTCCGGCACCGTGCTCAGCGACGAGGAGAAGCGCGAGGTCACCGAGCTCTACGACGCTGAGCTGGTGGGGTACACCTACTTGGAGCAGGTCTAGAGGACGAAGCGGTCCCCGTCAGCCCCCACCGTCAGCTCGGGGAACACCTTGCGCGCCGCCCGCAGATCCTGCGAGCACTCGTCGAAGACGGGCGGAAGGTGCACCAGCACCAGCCTGCCGACGCCGGCCTCGCTGGCCACCTTGGCGGCCTCCTCGGCCGATGCGTGCATGGCGGAGCTGCCGCTGGCTTCGTGCAGCAGCAGGTCGGCGCCGCCAGCCATCCTGGTGATGGCCGGGGTGTAGGCGGTGTCGCCGGAGAAGGCCACCACCGTGCCTGAGGCGCAGGTCACCCGCAGGCCGACGGCGGGCACCGAGTGGATGCCTGGCGTGGCGGTGATGCGCCAGTCCACACAGTCGAAGACCAGCGCGTCCTCCTCGTAGGCCACGAGGTGGGTGCGGATGCCTGGGTAGTCGGGCCAGTCGGCGGTGTGGAAGACATCGTGCAGACGCTGGGCCTGGTCGATGGCGGGCTCGATGCCGTAGACCGGCAGCGGATCGCGCCGCCCTGCCATCCACAGGCGCTCCATGAGCAGCGGCAGGCCTCCGACATGGTCGGCGTGCTCGTGCGTGACGATCAGCTTGCGGATGCGCAAGGGGTCCATGCCCTGGGCAAGCAGGCGCTGCACCACGTCGCCGCCGCAGTCCACCAGCACGATGCCCTCGCTGCCGTCCAAGGCCAGCATGGTGGTGGTCCGACGGCCGTCGCTGTAGGCGGCACCCGAACCAAGCACGTGCAGGACGCTAGTGGGCACGCTCTGGCTCCCAGGAGGATCGCATCGGTCCCGATGATACGAACCGCCGCCGCCCACGAACCCGCAAGCCTCACACCGCGCCGGGGCGAGCCTTCTTCGGTGGGCGCGAGGCCTCAGGCAGCGCGGGGTCGCCTCGCCAGCGCGGCATCCCGTGCCCTGGCGTAGCGCAGGTCGAGTCCGCGACAGAGCCTCAGGCTGGCCTGCATCAGCGGCCCCATGGTCAAGGAGAAGACCACCGTGCCCCAGCCGATGGTGCCGCCAAGCAGCCAGCCGATCGCCAGCACGAGCACCTCGGTCGCCATCCGCACCCTGGCGACCGGCGCCTTGGTCAGCTTGGCCAAGCCGATGTAGAAGCCGTCCCGCGGGCCGGCGCCGAGGCCGGCAGTGATGTACAGGCCCGTGGCCAAGCCGTTGATGGCCAAGCCGACGGCGAAGATGGCCAACTTCTGCCACAAGGCATCGGGCGTCTGCATGTAGCTCTGCGCCAGCCACAGGTCCACCCAGGGACCGACGAGGGCCATGTTGAACACCGTGGCGATGCCCGGCCGCACCTTGGCCACCACCATCGAGATCAGCAGCACCGCAAGGCCGACGCCCACCATGACCTGGCCGATGGTGAAGGGCAGGTGCAGCGCCAGCCCTTGATGGAAGGCATCCCACGGCCCCACGCCGATGCCGGCCGTCAGGACGCAGGCGATGCCGAGACCGAAGGCCATCAGCCCCACGTTCAGATGCAGCAGCCGAAGCAGGAGCAGGCGGTAGGAGGCGGGGCGGGTGAGGATCGGCACGGTAGCGAGCCTACCTTTCCCATGGTCGGCATGGGCTCGGTGGTGCTGCAGGCGATGAACCATCGTCAGCGACCGCCGCGATGACGGCCCTGTCGTACCCTTGCCGGGTATGCCCATCGACCCAGACAACTTCCGCCAAGCCCTCGGCCGCTGGCCAAGCGGTGTCACCGTCGTCACCACCGAGGAGGACGGGCACGTGCACGGCATCACCGTCAGCGCCTTCCTGTCGATCTCGCTCGAGCCACCGCTGGTGGCGGTGTGCATCGACCACCGGGCCAGGGCCCATCCCATCCTCGAGCGGGTCGATCGCTACGGCGTGAGCATCCTCGCCAAGCATCAGGCCCAGGTCTCGAACCACTTCGCCAGCCGACCGGCCGAGGTGCCCGACGATCTCTTCGAGGAGCTGGACGGCATGCCGGTGGTGCGCGGCGCAGCGAGCCAGATGGTGGCCATGATCGTCGACCGCGTGCTGGCCGGTGACCACACCATCTACATCGGGCGGGTGGAGGCCAGTCAGGTCTCGGAGCAGGCGCCGCTGGTCTACCACAGGGGTCGCTATGGGCAGGTGGACGTCGGCGGCCAAGGCTAGGCCATGCCTTGGCGGCTTGAGGCGCCGACGTCGAGGCGCCGCTGCGCCGGCGTGTCGGATGCACCTCAGTCCCGCGGCATGAGCAGCATGATGGCCGCACGAGCGAAGCTGCCTGATCGCCGTACGCCGGGGGTCTTGGGACGACGGGGGTTGCGCTCGGGATGAAGAGGCGAGTCAACGCCCCCGGTGCCTTTCGTCAGGGAGGTCCCCTTCCATGGACCACCGTTCGGATACCGATCGTCGGCGCCCCCGCGCCACCCGATGGGCCGTTCTCTGGCTCTCGGCCTTCGTCCTCGCCGCCTGCGGCGGCCCCACGCCCACCACGCTCAGTCTCGTCCCGGACGCCGCCATGATCGAGGTCATCCGCGGCGACAGCGCGGAGCTGCGTGTCACCGTCTCGCGCAGCGGCTCCGCCGCCGTCGACCTCACCGTCGCCGGCGCACCTGCCGGTGTCACGGCCGTCTTCGATCCGCCCACCCTGGCCGCCGGCGTCAACCAGGCCATGCTCGTCATCACGGTCTCGCCTGCTGCCGACGACGGGGTCAGCGAGTTGACCCTGAGCGCCGTCTCCGGCAGCCTGGCTGCCAGCGCCGAGGTGGACCTCGAGGTCGGGAGCCTCACGGTCAGCGGCCGGGTCCTCGGTCTGCTCGACGTAGGCCTGCCCGACGTGGTGGTGCTCAGCCAAGGCCAGGACGCCGTCACCACGGCCGACGGTGCCTTCGAGCTCAGCGGCCTCTCCACGCCATACGACGTGGTGCTGGCCTTCGATGACGGTGGCGACGGGATCGTCCATGCCTACCGAGGACTGTCCAGCGCGACGCCGATCCTGACGCCCTTCTTCGGTCTGATGGTCGGCCCGAGCGCACTGCCGAACGAGGCCACGCTCAGCGGCGAGGTGCTGGGTGGCGCCATCCTCCCGGCCGACCACAGCGCCATCATCTGCGCCGAAGGGCTCGACCAGGTGGTCTACGGCTGCGTCGTCGTGCCAGAGCTGGACAGCGGCTACATGCTGGACATGGCCTGGTCCGGGCCTGCGCAGGTCAGCGTGCGCATCCACGCCTTCCACCTGGAGAGGGACGCGGGCGATGAGGTCGTCGCCTACCACGGCTACGTCACCCAGGACATCGACCTGGGCGATGGCGATGTGGAGGTCCTTGACCTTGACATCGAGTCGAGCGTCGCGACCGACGTCTTCGAGGCCGAGGTGGTGCACGAGGACGGCAGCCTCCTCAGCGCGGGTTACCTCCTGCTGAACGTCGCGCCCGGTCTCTCCATCCCGCTGACGACCGTAGCCGGCCCGGCCGTGGAGGCGCTGGTGCCGACCGGCAGCGGCTTCTCCTACACCCTGCTCCTGGAGAGCGGCGCCGGCCTTGTGTCGCGGGCGGGTCTAGGCCTCGACGGCGGCGAGGTCGTCATCCCCCTCCCGCCGGTCCAGCTGGCCCCGGCCGACGGCGCCATGAACGTTGGGTCCGGCACCTCCTTCCGCGCCTTCGTGCCGGACGGCCATTCGATCACCTACCTCTGGTTCCCAGACACCCTCGGCCCCATGGTCGCGCTCACCTCCTTGGATGACGACCCTGTCAACCTTCCCGGCCTCACGGGAACCTCCTTCGCCTACCCTCCGGGCGTCAGCTACGACTGGCAACTCCTCGGTGCCACGCTGCCAGAGGCGGGGGCCGATCGGGTACCCAGCGTCGTGGACTTCTACAACGTGGTCCTGATGGTCATCTCCGGCAACGGTGGCCCTGGGCCCGAGGCCGACAGCAACGTCCTCATATCAGCGAGCCCGAACTGGAGCTTCGACCTGGCGCCTTGAGTCGATGCCGCTGCGAGGGGATCGCCTCGCGTACGACCGTCGCCGATCGGGGGACGCTGCCCAGCGTCCCCCGATCTTTCGTGGCCCGCGTCGCCGCCCGCGGCCGAGATCAGCGGCTGCGGATCAGGTCGACGCCAAGGTGCGCGAGCACGCCGAAGGCGATGCCCCAGAGGCAGATCCCGACGATCTGCCAGACGATGACCCGCTGCCTTGGCGCGCCGAAGGACACCATGGCCACCGAGGTGATCTGGCTGGCCAGGATGAACTGCCCGAGCAGGCCGACCCCGACGACGCCGTAGCGGTCGAAGGCGCGCCGCAGGCGCTCCCTGCGTGGTGAGGCCGGCTTGGCTTCGCCCTGCGTCACCCGCCGGCGGACCGCGCTGGCGAAGAGGACGAAGGCCACCATCGAGACGACGTTGCCGATGATCGCGGCGATGATCGCGATGGCGGTGGGTACGCCGACGAACACGCCGAGCATGGAGCCGAGGTAGGACTCCACGAAGGGCACGGCGCCTGCCAGCATCACGCCCAGCCATTGGAGCAGGGGCGGCAGCGAGGCGATGAACTCTCTCAGGGTTTCGAGCATGGCTCTCCTTCCGCGGCCGGCTGGACCTTGGCCGCGAGATCGACGACGTGGTGGTGCCTGTGGGGCGGAGAGGGGTTGACGTTCAGGTCTCGGTGGCCACCGACGCTCGGACGATGGTGGTGGACGGCTTGGGCTTGGCGGCCGGCGTCGCCGTGACCGCCGCGATCTCTTGCAGGACCGCCACGTGCTCGAGGAAGGCGGACCTGCCTTGGGGGCTGAGCTGGAGCCAGGTGCGCGGCCGCTTGCCGACGTAGCCCTTGCGCACCTTCAGGTAGCCGGCACCCTCCAGCAGTGCGACCTGCTTGGAGAGCACGGAGTCGCTGACGTCCACCAGGTCCCGCACGAAGGCGAACTCGGCTTCGTCCGAGGCAGCAAGGGTGGCCATGATCGAGAAGCGCACCGGCGGGTGGATCAGCTCGTCGAGGCGATGGCGGGGATGCTCGCTCATCGGCGCAGCGCCCACCAGGCGATCATGGCCGCGATCTCCAGCGGATGGCCGGTCACGGACTCCGCCGCCAGGTCATAGGCGGTGGTGGCCGCGCCGAGGATGACGAGGTACTGGCCGTACCACTGCGACTGCAGGTGCACGACCTGGCGGGTGCGGCTGATCTCGTCGAGCGCTTGGCGCGCTTCGAAAGCGGTGATGTTGCCTTCCACGGAAGCTCCCCTCTACCTCGGATTGATAGATTGGCATATACTTTCCAAGTCGTCAAGTGAATCTGGTCGGGCCCGCCACCCAGGGGATGCACGTACCGGCGCGTCCTGCTCGCGGTACCCTCGGCGGGTGCTGATCGAGCAGTTGCATGAGCCGGGCGCAGACGAACTCCTGACCTTCCTCCAGGAACACCTGTACGGCCGCGAGGCCTTGGTGCAGGTCAGCGGCACCTTCGAGGTGACCTACGTCGGTCGCGCCGCCTCCTTCGCGGATGCGGGCGACTACCTTGTCATCGTCAAGGCCGACGGTTCGGTGCAGGTGCACGGCTACCGCGGCGTCAAGCCACAGAACTGGCAGCCGCGCAGCGACGAGCTGTGGGTGGGCTCCGACGACGGGCTGCCGGTGCTGGTCGCCGATCGCCGCCAGCCGGACGAGTCGCTGCGGGTGGTGTTCCTCGAGACGGCGCTGGCGCAGGCCTTGCGCCTGAACGAAGGCGGTGGCTTCGTCCTGCACGGCACGGAGGCCGAGATGCAGCGGGCCTTGGCCAGCGATCCATCGGTCATCGAGGAAGGCCTCGTCGTGCTGGACCGGGAGCTGCCGACCGACGTCGGCGGCATCGACCTCTTCGCCCGCGACCGGCATGGGCGCTTGGTCGTGGTCGAGCTCAAGCGCGCCAAGGGCACGCAGGAGGCGGTGCACCAGTTGGCCCGCTACGTCGAGAGCGTTCGTCGTTTCACCGGCGAGGAGGTGCGTGGCCTGCTGGCCGCACCGGCCGTCACCGCGCCTGCCCTGCACCGCCTGGCGGCCAGCGGCCTCGAGTTCGTCGAGGTCAGGAGCCTGCCCGAGCTGGAGGAGGGGCCGAGCCAGGGCTCCCTGTTCGGCTGAAGCTCAGACCAGGTGGCCCTGCACCTGGTCCAGTTCGGCTATGAGGTCAGGGTTCGCGTCAAGGACGTTGAGGAAGGCATCGACCACGCGAGGCGAGAACCAGCGGTCGCGTTGCCGCATGACCTCGTCGATGGCTTGTTGCACGGGCCATGCGCGCTTGTATGGGCGCTCGTTGATCAGGGTGTCGAAGACGTCGGCCAGGGCCACGATCTGCCCGACCAGGGGGATCTGCTCGCCCTTGAGGCCGTGCGGGTAGCCGCTGCCGTCCCAGCGTTCATGGTGGCTCTCGGCGATGAGCTGCGCCAGGTTGATCAGCTTGGAGCGGCCGTCGGCCAACAGTCGCGAGCCCAGGTCGACGTGCTCGCGCATGAGCGAGAACTCCTCGGCGGTGAGGCGCCCCGGCTTGAGCAGGATCTGGTCTGGGATGCCGATCTTGCCGACGTCGTGCAGCGGCGCAGCGCGGCGGATGAGGTCCGTCTCGTCGTTGGGGAGCCCGAGCTCCTTGGCCAACAGGCCGGAGAGCATGCCCACCCTGATGGTATGGCGACCGGTGTTGTAGTCGCGGTACTCGGCGGCGGCGGCCAGTCGATCGAGCACGTCGAGCCTGGCGGCTTCCAGCTCGATGGTGCGCTCGCGCACCAGTTCCTCCAAGTGCATGGCGTGGAGCTTCAGGCGCTGCTGCAAGAAGCGTGTGCGCAGCAGGTTGGCCACCCGCAGGCGGATCTGGTCCTTGCGGAAGGGCTTGGTGAGGAAGTCCTTGGCGCCCCTGGCCAGGGCGTCCTGCTCGGCCTCGGGGCTGACATCGGCGGTGAGCACGAGGATGGGGAAGAAGCTGTCGTCGTCGACCATCGCCATGACCTGGTCGATCACCTGCAGCCCGTCCATGCGCGGCATGTGGAGGTCGGTGCATAGGAGATCGAAGCCTTCTCCATCGTCCCGCGCTTGCCTGAACAGCTGCACGGCCTCGTCCGGCTCGTTGCAGCTCACCACCTCGGTGTAGCCGGCGGACTGCAGGATCTTGCCGAGCAGCACGGTGTTCGCCAGCTCGTCATCGACGATGATGATGCGCGCTCGACTCAGATCGGTGTCCATCGTCCTCTCGCCGCATGCCGGGTGGGGATACCACCAGCATGAACCCAAAGCACCATACCGCTCGAGATCCCGTCGCCGGGTCGGTCCCTTCACAATCGCTGGTGGCGACGGCGTCGCTCAGGGCGGAATCGTTCACCACGCAACCCGGCCCCGCGTTGCTAGACTCGGGAACGGATGTCGTGGTTACGCAAGGACCCCTTCGGTGCGGCTTGGGTGCTCATCTCACCCGAGCGAGGCTTACGGCCGTCTGACTTCGGTTCGGTCGATGGCCGTGTCACGCGCTCAGACGCGGCGCCTTTGGCGCCGGGTCGTGAGGCCGGCCTGCCACCCGAGATCCAGGCCTTGCGGTCCAACGGTTCTCCCGTGAACGGACCCGATTGGCGTGCGCGGGTGTTGCCCATGCCTGGCGCTGCCTTCAGTGATCGCCCCTTCGCACCGGTCGCCGACGGCCTGCTGCTCTCTGCGCCGGCCAGCGGCTGGCAGGAGCTGGTGGTGGAGCACCCCGATCCGGCCGCGAGACTGGAGACCTTCGGCAGCGACCACCTGGTGGAGCTGCTGCGCCTCTACCGTGACCGCGTGGCCTACCATGCCGCCAGGCCGGAGGTGCGCCACGTGCAGGTCAACCGCAACGTCGGCAAGGCCGCCGGCGCCCTGTACGACCATCCGCACGGGCAGCTGCTGGCGCAGCCGGTGCCCAACCGCTGGGTGGAGGAGGAGCGCGAGGCGGCCAAGCTGCACCACGCGCATGCTGGCCGCTGCCTCTTCTGCGACGTGCTTGGCCAAGAGCTGGAACAGCGGGAGCGGGTGGTGTCGGTCAACGAGGACTTCGTGGCCATCGCGCCCTTCGCCTCCAAGATGCCCTTCGAGACATGGATCTTCCCAAGGGCGCACGAGAGCGCGTTCCAAGAGGTGGCGAGCAACCGTCTCGTGCGACTGGCGGAGCTGCTCTGCTCGGTGGTCGAGGCGCTGAACTCCGCGCTCGATCGGCCGCCGTACAACATGGTGCTGCACACCCTGCCGCAGGCCGGCGACGGCTGCTACCACTGGCACATCGAGCTGCTCCCGCGATTGACCCGTCAGGCCGGTTTCGACTGGTCGATCGGCGCCTACGTCAACCCGACCCCACCGGAGGCCGCCGCCCGTTTCCTGCGTCAAGCCATGGCGGCAAGGGCCATGGACGCCATCGAAGCCAAGACCATGGCCGCCCATGGCAGGACCACGGCCCACGACGCCGTCGCGATCAGCTCTGCAGACATGCCGCCCGGTTCCCATGGAGGCTAGGGGCCCGTACGCACCGCCATCGGTACCGGAACGCGGTCAGGACGTGCTGCGCAAACGGGGTGCCAGCCGCCTGCTCACCGAGCAGGAGAAGGAACGCGACCAGGCCCGACCCGTGCGTGTGGCCCGCGGCATCTCGGCCGTGCTGCTGGTGATCTGCCTGGTCGGGGCCCTGCAGGCCGTGTTCATGATCGTGGTGGAGGCGCGGCGGTGGACGGTGGCCGAACGCGAGATCGTGCGCCTCGAGCGCGAGGTGGCCGACCTGCGGCGCGAGGCGGCGGACCTGATCGAGGTGGCCATGCGCGGCGGCGACGAGCGGTTCCGCGAGCAACTGGCGCGCCGCCAAGGTTACGTCTACCCCTTCGAGACCCGTTTCCTTCTGTCGACGCCGATGGGGCCCTGAGCCTCAGGCGATCTCGCGCAGGTCTTCCATCAACTGCCAGCCCACACCTTCCGGGGTGCTGTCAAGGGCGGTCTGCAGGGTCTCCGCGACCCAGGCGATGGTGCTGGCCGGATCCTCGTCGGCCTCGACGAAGCGCAGGACGGTGAGCTGGTAGACCTGTTGGGTGGCCGACAGCGTGCCGTCGTCGAAGAAGGTGAAGGGCGCAGCCGGCATGGCGTCCCACAGCACGTGCACCTCGCCCTGCATGGTGCGGGGCAGGTGATCCGCCAGATCGACGGCCAGGTCCCGTGGATGCCAGACGTAGCCTTGCAGCAGACGGATGGCGCGCCGGGCCAGGGGCAGACGGTCGTCGCCCACCTGCTCAGGGCGGAGGTGCTCGTCGTCGGCTGCTGTCACTCCCTCAGCTCCGGTCAGCCGTCTCGTCGCGCTCCTGCCAGGCCGGACCGTCCACCAGATGGGCAAGGGCGGGCAGGGCCTGGCGCCAGCGCATGGCGAAAGGTGCAGGCTCGTCGAGCAGCAACGCCTGGAAGCCAAGGGCGCGGGCGGCCTCGATGTTGCCGGCGTTGTCGTCGACGAAGACGATCTCGTGCGGCGGCAACCGCAGGGCCTCGGCCAAGGCCATGTAGGCGCTGGCATCGGGCTTGCGCACGCCGATCTCGTTGCTGAACACGAAGCGTTCGACACGGGCGAGGCGCGGGTCCTGCCGCACCCGATCGCACAGCACAGGGACGTTGTTGGACAACACCCCGACAGCCAGGTCGTCAGGGATGGCGGCGATGAGGGCATAGGCCTCTGGTCGCTCCAGTGGGGCATCGAGGAAAGCCTGCTGGAAGGCGGCCTCGTTCACGTGCAGGCCAAGGGCTTGCGAGAGCCGCTCCTGGAAGGTGGGCAGGTCGAAGGCGCCCACCTCGAAGAGCTCCATCAGCGCCAGGTACTGCGGGCGCATGAGCTCGGGGTCCACGTCGTACAGCTCGGCGAGGCGAACGATGGCGCGCCCGTCGAAGGTGCCGACCGTCATCACGCCGCCCCAATCGAAGGCAATGCCCCTGACCTGGGCAGGACCGCCCTCGATGCCGAGGGCGACGCTCATGCGGTGACTTCGCCTTCCCTGCGCATGTCGGACTGGGTGACGTTCCGGCCGTTCTCTCGCTGGTACCAGTCGATGAAGATGCGACTGAACGGCACCGCGAAGAAGCCGAAGCCGAAGACCTTCATGATGGCGCCGGCCAACACCTGGTCGGCGATGGGGTCGAGGCCGAAGGCGCGCGGTGCCATGGCATACATGGGGTAGACCGGGTCGGGGCTGAAGGTGATGATCGCGAAGACCAGCATCTGGGCCACCGGCACCGTGAACAGGTAGGCGAGCCGCACCAGGTGGTTGGGCTTGGGCAGTTCGGACAGCGGGCTCAGGATGGGCCACCAGAGCATCATGGCCACCAGCAGGTAGAGCAGGTGGGTGACGTGGTGCATGGTGCTGTTGATGAGCTGCAGCTGGTAGACGGCGGGGATGTGCCAGACGGAGAAGAAGAGACCGAAGGCGATGAAGGTGACCGCCGGTCGCAGCACCGCCCGGCTCAGCGGCGCCACCCTCGGGTGCAGCAGGATCCGGCGCCACAGCCAGGCGGGCAGGCCGACCATGATCATGCGGGCGATGACGTAGGAGAGCAGCAGGTGCTGCACCATGTGCGCGGAGAGCAGGTAGCGCTCGGCCAGGTCGTGCAGCGGGGAGCCTTCGACCAGGTAGAAGAGCGCAAGGGCCGCGTAGAACCAGATGGCGGCGGTCTTGGGGAAGGGTTCGCCTGGCGCCAGACGCGAACGCAGGGGCCCCACCACCATGGCGTATGCGGTCGCCACGGCGATGAGACCCCCGATCAGGACAGGGTCGAGTTGCCAGCCGACGTACAGGTGCTCAGCGTTCATCCCACTCGACCCTACCTTGCCTCAGGACCCGTTCCGGTTCAAGGGAGGTCCAGTGCCTGCCGCCGCTGATGCACGTCCTGGGGGCTGAGCCCAAGACCGCGGACGCTGCCGACCTCGGCAGAGGTGAAGACCTCGAAGCCGCTCGGTGCATCGTCGAGTCCGGCGACCAGATGGTTCAGCACGGCCGCCACGTCGGTGTCGCTCAGGGCGGCCCAGCCGGGCATGAAGCCGTTGTAGTCGGCGCCGTTCACGGTGATGGGGCCCTGCATGCCGAAGGCCAGGGTCAGGAGCAGGTGCTCACGGCCGCCTTCGGCCATGGCCACCTCGCCGGCATGGCCGGCCAGCGGCGGGAAGATGCCGGGCAGACCGGCGCCCGTCGGCTGGTGGCAGGACTGGCAGTTGGCGGCGTAGACGGTCTGACCCAGCGCGCGGTCGAAGTCCAGCTCGGCGGCCGGTGGACCGGCGGGCTCGTCTTGGGCTGGCGCTTCGGCTGACGCTTCGGCGTCCTGGGCCGCCACCGGGTCCTCGGCATCCTGAGCGACCGCCAAGGGCTCGTCGGCCAGGTCGAGCTCCACCTCGGCTGCCCCGGCCAGCGGCGGCTCGATGAGCACGCTGCGGTCGGCGGGTGGCACGGCGTCGCCAGGCTCGGCGGGCGCAGGCGCGTGGGCGTCGTGCCCGACCACCTGGGTCGGGGCCGGCACCACCCGGTTGGCCACCGCGTTGGGCAGGATGAACATGAACGAAAGGCCGACGAAGGTCCCCATGGCGATGAGCATCCCGGAGGAGAACAGGCCGGTGTAGAGCTTGTTGTCCTCCTTGAGGTGCATGAAGAACCAGATGACCATCCAGAACTTGACCACCGACAAGGCGATCAGCCAGAACATGGTGGCACCCCGGCTCAGCCAGGAGATGTCGTACTCGACGATGGCGAACTCGACGTACGTGATGACGCCGAGGATGAGGGCGACCACGATGTAGTGGCCCACGCCGTGCTTCTTGTGATCTTCAGCCATGGCGCTCCTCCTTCCTCAGACGAACTCGACGAGGTAGATGACGGTGAAGATGACGATCCAGACGATGTCGACGAAGTGCCAGTAGAGGCCTGAGACCTCCAGGTACACCGCATCCTTGCTGGTCCACGGCTTGAAGTAGGAGTGGACGAGGATGGACAGCAGCCAGATCACGCCGATGGTCACGTGCACACCGTGGGTGCCGGTGAGCACGAAGAAGGTGGTGCCGAAGAGGTTCTGCTGCAGGGTCAGGCCGACCTGCACGAAGTGGATGAACTCGTAGACCTGGAAGCCGAGGAAGATGGCGCCGAAGAAGGCCACACCGAAGGTCCACAACCTGAACTTGAAGGTGTCGTCGTGGCGCAGGGCGTGCAGGGCCAGCACCATGAGGAAGGAGGACATCAGCAGCACGAAGGTGCTGACGGTGGTGAGGGGGATGTCGAGCACATCGAGCGGGTAGGGGCCGACCAGGCTGCGGCCCTTGTAGACCAGGTAGGTCCCGATCAAGGTGCCGAAGAACATGCAGTCCGAGGCCAGGAACACCCACATCATCAGCTTGATGTCGGGCAGCTTGGTGCTGCGGTAGTGGCCGGTCTCCATGCCGGGGACCGTCGAGACGGCGGGGTGGTGACTCACGGCCTTGCCTCCTGCTTGCCTTTGGGGAACTTGATGTAACCGCCCACGCCCTCCAGGGCCCAGCCGTAGCTGAAGAGGAAGGTGAGGGTGAAGGAGGCGCCGACCACCCACATGTTGTGGAAGAGCAGCCCGTAGGACAGGGGCAGCAGTGTCAGGGCGGCCAACAGCGGGTACCAGCTCTGACCGGGCAGGTGGATGCCGTTGACGTCGTACGGCTCCGATGCCGACTCGGGCACCCGCTGGCCGTGCACGCTCTCGGGGTACTTCTGCACCCAGTGGGCGTCGCGGTCGTTGACCACCGGCGTGGTGTCGAAGTCATGGTAGGGCGGCGGCGAGGAGATCGACCACTCCAGCGTGCGGCCGTCCCATGGGTCGTTGCCTGCCTTCTTGCCGCGCGCGAAGCCGTGGATGATGTTGATGACCAGCAGGATCAGGCCGACGCCCATGACGAAGGCGCCGATGGTGGAGAGCAGGTTCCAGATCTCCAGGCCGATGCCGGGGATGTAGGTCTGGGTGCGGCGCGGCATGCCGAGCAGGCCGGCGAAGTGCTGCGGCATGAAGATGAGGTGGAAGCCGGGCACCAGGATCCAGAAGGTCAGCTTGCCCAAGCGCTCGTCCAGCAGCTTGCCCGTCATCTTGGGGAACCAGTAGTAGAGGCCGGCGAAGAAGGAGAGCAAGGCGCCGCCACCCATGACGTAGTGGAAGTGGGCGACCACGAAGTAGCTGTCCTGCGCCTGGGCGTCGAAGGGCGGCACGGCCAGCATGATGCCGGTGATGCCCCCTAGGGTGAAGGTGATCAGGAAGGCGATGGCGTAGAGCATCGAGGTGCTGAAGCGCACCTTGCCGCCCCAGATGGTGCCGAGCCAGTTGAAGACCTTGATCCCCGTCGGGATGCCGATGATGAAGCTGGTCAGGGCGAAGACGGTGTTGACCACGGGGCCGAGGCCGGTGGTGAACATGTGGTGCGTCCACACCGCGAAGCCCATGAAGCCGATGAAGATGCCCGAGAGGATGACCACCGGGTAGCCGAACAGCGGCTTGCGCGAGAAGGTGGGGATGACCTCGGAGATGACCCCGAAGGCGGGCAGGATGATGATGTAGACCTCCGGGTGCCCGAAGATCCAGAACAGGTGCTGCCACAGGATGGGCATCGCCCCGGCCAGCGGCTCGTAGAACAGGGTGCCGAAGGTGCGGTCCATGATGACCTGGAACAGCGCGATGGTCAGCGGCGGGAAGGCGAAGATGATCAGGAAGCTGGTGACCAGCATCATCCAGGTGAACACCGGCATGCGCATGAAGGTCATGCCGGGCGCCCGCAGGTTGACGATGGTGACGATGATGTTCATGGCCGTCACCAGCGTGCCGATGCCGCTGATGAACAGGCCGATCATGTAGAAGTCGGTGCCGTTGCCAGGGTTGTTCGACAGCGAGGTGAGCGGCGAGTAGGCGAACCAGCCCACGTCGGGCGCGCCGCCGAGGAAGAAGCTGCTGTAGATGAAGATCCCGCCGACCAGGTAGACCCAGTAGCCGAAGGCGTTGAGCCGGGGGAAGGCGAGGTCGCGTGCGCCGATCTGCAGCACCACGAAGTAGTTGGCGAAACCGATGCCCATGGGCATGATCGCAAGGAACACCATGGTGACGCCGTGCATGGTGAAGAGCTGGTTGTAGAAGTCCGGGCTGACAAGGGTGTTGTCAGGCACGATGAGCTGCAGCCGGATGAGGAAGGCCTCGATGCTGCCGAGCACAAGGAAGAAGAAGCTGCTGAGGATGTAGAGGATGCCGAGGCGCTTGTGGTCGACCGTGGTCAGCCAGCTGCCGATGCCCGTGGTCCAGGTGGGGCGACGGAGCAGGCCGGCGGGGCCGGCCACGGGGACTGCGGCTTCGTTACTGGCCGCCGACATGCAGACCTCCTTGGGTGGCGCCGTTCGTGCCCAGGCTCAGGAGGTAGGCCACGATGGCCTCGATCTCTTCCTCGCGGTTGGGGTCGTTGGCTTGCCAGAGCGTGGGCATGCGGTTGCCTGGCTTGAGGGCCTGCGGGTCGCGCAGCCAGTCGGCCAGGTGTTCGGGGGTGTTGGTGCGGATGGCGGCGACGATGGTGGTCCGCATGCCGTAGTTCGTGAGGTTGGGGAAGGCTGGGCTGCCGAACCTGACGCCGGGCATGTAGCCGTCGATGGTGTGGCAACCGACGCAGCCCTTGGCGGCGACCAGCTGGTGGCCGCGCTGGATCAGGGGGTCGACGGCCACCGGCTGCTCGCTGGCCGTCTGGAAGGATTGCACCCAGGCGTCGAATTCCTGGTCGTCGTAGGCGATCACCCTGAAGCGCATGTAGGCGTGCGCACCGAGGCAGTGCTCGGCGCACTGACCGTAGTAGACGCCCGGCTCGTCGGCGATGAACCACACCTGGTTGTCCTGGTTGGGGATCATGTCGCGCTTGCCGGCCAGGTTGGGCACCCAGAAGCTGTGCAGCACGTCGGCCGAGTCGAGCTGCACGATCACGCGGCGTCCCGCCGGGATGATGAGCTCGCTGGAGGTGGTGATGCCGTACTCGGGGTACTCGAAGGCGAACCACCACTGTTGGCCGGTGGCGTGGATGACCACGTCGTCTGCGCCGATCTGGTTGGGCAGGATGATCTGCTCCGTGGCGAAGATGGTGCGCACCGTCGGCACCGCCACCAGCACCACCAGGATGATGGGGATCAGGGTCCAGACGATCTCCACGTTGGTGTTGCCGTGCGTCTGGTGGGGGATCGACTTGGCGTCCTTCTCGCTCTTGATGCGGCCTCGGTAGAGCGCGTAGATCAACGCCCCAACCACCAGGGCGATGACAGGGAGGCTCAACCAGTAGGTCCACATGAACAGGTCGAGCTGCTGTTGCGCTACGGGTCCGCGGGGTGACATCGCGCTCTGGGGGCCAGAGAAATCACAGGCCACCAGCAGCAACATCAACACCGCCACGCTTAGGCTCGCGCGGAGCCAACCTCTCACTTGCACTCGTCGTCCCTCCTCGTCGTGATCGCAGGGCCCTCCAAGGAGGCCGGCAGCACCCTACGCACTAAGGTCCGGGGCGGCGGATGCCGTCCCGAACCCCTTCGATGGGCCAGGCTAGCATGGGCGCGCGATGAGACTGTGCGCGATTGTGCTCGTGTCGTGCACTGCCACCGATGGTGCTCAACCAGGGGCACTGGCCGCTGCCCATCCGTCTGCGCCGAAGGGATCGAGCCGGTAGGCAAGGGCCTCGGCCAGGTGGGGCAGGTCGACCTGCTCGGCGTCGCCCAGGTCGGCGAGGGTGCGGGCCACGCGTCTGAGACGGTCGACGCCGCGGGCGGATGGGCGGGCCCGGTTGCCCGCGTGGTCCGCGCTCCCCTGCTCGCCGCCAGCGGCCACCTTGGCCAGCAGCGCCTGCGCCGCCGGTGTCATGCGGCTGTGGTCCTCGAGCATCCCGCCCGCCAGGCGGGCGTTCTCCACGCCTTGGCGCAGCAGCGCACGGGAGCGGGCCATCGCCACCCGTTCCCTCACCACCGCGCTGGGATCGCCCCGCGGCGGCCCGCCGAGGTCGTCACCGGCGACCCGCGGCAGCAACAGCCGCAGGTCGAAGCGATCGAGCAGGGGGCCGCTGAGCCGTCCCTGGTAGCGCTGCCGGTCACGCGGATGGCAGCGGCACGGCAGCTCCGGATCGCCTGCGTGGCCACAGGGGCAGGGGTTCATGGCGGCCACCAAGGTGAAGCGCGCAGGGTAGCGGCGCCGTTGGCCTGCCCGGATCAACTCCACCGCGCCTTCCTCGAGGGGCTGCCGCAGGCCTTCCAGCGCCGGTCTCGACCACTCGGGCAGCTCGTCCATGAACAGCACGCCGCCGTGCGCGAAGCTCACCTCGCCCGGCCTCATGGCCGGCCCGCCGCCCAGCAGGCCGGCCTCAGACCCGCTGTGGTGCGGGGCGCGGAACGGCGGTTGGCGGACCAGGCCGTCGATGCGAGCACCCGCGGCCGAGCGCAGCAGGGTGGCGGTCCAGGCGCTGTCGTCGTCGAGCGGCGGCCACAGTCCAGGCAGGCAACGCGCCAACAGCGACTTGCCGCAGCCGGGTGGGCCCACCAGCAGCAGGCTGTGGCCGCCGGCAGCGCTCACCTCCAAGGCCCTGCGGGCCAGCGGCTGCCCGCGCACCTCGGCCAGGTCGGGTGGTGGTTGCGCGGCCGCCTTGGCCGCCGAGGGTGCGGCAACGGCCGTTGCCGGTGTGCCGGTCACCGCAGGCAGGTCGACCCCGCGGCACCAGCGGATGGCCTCGGCCAAGTCGCTTGGGGTGACCACCTCGACACCGGTCACCAGCCGCGCCTCGGCGGCGTTCTCGGGTGGGACCATGACCCACCGCAGGCCGAGGCGGCGGGCCAGCATGGCCGCGGCAAGGGCGCCGGGCACGGCGCGCAGCCGGCCGTCCAGCGCCAGCTCGGCCACCACCACGGAAGCGCTCAGCCGCGTTGAGGGCAGCTTGCGTTGCGCGGCCAGGACCGTGAGGGCGATGGGCAGGTCGTAGGCGGGGCCGGCCTTGCGCAGGTCGGCGGGCGCCAGGTTGACGGTGATGCGCGAGGGCGGCAAGGGCAGGCCGAGGTGCTTGAGGGCGGCTCTGACGCGCTCGCGCGACTCCTGCACAGCGGTGTCACCTAGGCCGACCAGGTGGAGGGCTGGCAGGCCGCCGGCCACCAGCGCCTCGACCGTGACGGCGGCCGGTTCGAGGCCCAACAGGCTGCAGGACGTGGTGGTGGCGTGCATGAGCCCAGTCTGAGGTCAGGCAAGGGGCGGGCGGCGCCGGGTTGGGCAAGGGCCAAGAGGCGTTGGGCACGTGCCGGGACGCCCGGCGTCGCGGCCGGCAGGCCCCAGGTTCCCAGACGTCGAAAAGTCGCGTCTTAGACGCTGCACATCGGGCTCAGCTTGGTGGCCTCGATACTTCGGATGCAGCCAGGCACCTGGAACTCAGGGCCCAGATCGCCGAAGTCGGCGGGAGGGGCTTAGGGGTGCCTGCTCGGGGATCCGGTACCAGCACACGGACCCACGGAGGACATCATCATGGCCAAGAAGCTCCGCACCCTCACCCTACTGCTGGCCGTCTCGTTGGCCCTCTCTGCCTGCGGACTGATCAACCGCCTCGTCCCTGACCACGAGGTCGCGGACGGCGTGATGGGCATCGGCGCCGCCGGCATGCCGGTCACCCTCAGCGGCAGCCCACTGCCCAGCGACCTTGCCTCACCCAACGCGCCAGGCGACACCACCACCTTCGTCGCCGAGTTCGACGTGCCGGAGGAAGTCATCGACGCCGTCGCGGGACTGCCCGGCTTCGTGCAGGCCTCGGGGATCGAAGAGACCATCACCTTGGACGACGAGGTCCAGGTGGTCTTCGCCGGTGAGTTCGCCGACGCAGCCGACCTGCACCCCGACCATCTGGCGTTCACCCTCACTGCCCTGCACGTCAGTGGCCACCTGACCATCGACGACAACCAGTTCAACCTGCCGCCCGTCAGCGAGGCCGGCCTGAACGTGACCTTCAGCGATCCGACGGCCTTCAGCTACGACGCTGACGCCAACGCCACCACCGTCACCTACGCCACCGCCAGCGGCCTTCCCGAGTTGGACATCGACTTCGGCGACAACTCGCAGCTGCTTCAGGCCTTCAGTGACCTGGTCAAGGACGGCGGCTCCTTGACCGCCCACCTGCGCATCGAGGCCACCTTGTCCACGCCCGGCCTGCCGGCTTCCGCCGACATCATCGTCAACCTGCGCTCGCTTGGGGCGACGATCAGCTTCTGAGTCGAGTCTCTCGCTCGGCCGCAGTCCCCCGGCACCTACCAACCTCAGATGCCGGGGGCCTTCACGTGATGCCCAGGAGCAGGGGAGCATGGACTCGATCACCCTGCACCATGGGCGAGGGGTGTGGGTCACAACCCCGTAAGAGCGTGGACCCGATAATCCTGATTGGATCGGTGGCGGCAGCCCTGCAGGCCTGACGGGTGTCTCGGAAGACGCTTCGGCGTGGCCTCGGCATCATCCACCGACAAGAAGGAGATGGTCCCGTGGTCAAGCAACTCCGTTCGCTCGTCCTGCTCTCGGCAGCCTCGCTGTTGCTCGCGGCCTGTGGTGCGCTCAACGCTTTCATCCCCGACCAAGAGGTGCCGGGCGGCGTGCTCGGCTTCGGCGAGGATGGCCAGGTCGTCGAGTTCGGGGCGGAAGCCTCCCCCAGCGGCCTGCTGACGCCTAGCGCGATGGGCGACTCCACCACCTTCGTAGCGCAGATCCAGTTGGGGCACGAGTTCGACCCCCCGGAAGAAGACATCCCCAACTGGGTCCAGATCGGTGGGATCGAGGAGACGATCACCCTGGACGATGAGGTCCAAGTGGTGTTCGTCGGTGACTTCACGATCGACACCCTGCCTGAGGAGTACAGCAGCTTCACGCTCGTTGGTCTGCAACTCTCAGCCCAGCTCAGCATCTCTGGCAGCGTCGTCTACAGCAGCCCGACCTACGGTGCCGGTGCTCTGTCGGTGGTGTTCGGCGGTGCGCAGGTCGTCGCCTCCGGTGCGGGTACCACCACCGTGAGCTACACCACCGTCAGCAACCTCCCCAGGATCGACGTCGACCTCAGCCAAAGCAAGCCCCTGCTGCAGCAGCTCACCAACCTGGTCAAGCACGGCGGCGGCTTGGTTGCCGACATCACCCTCACGGCCGAGCTGTTCGAGCCTGGCCTGCCCTCGGACGCTGCCATCCTCGTCACCGTCAAGTCCTTGGGGGCCACGATCGAGTTCTGAGATCTCGAACTGCTCGCCCCCACATGCGGGGCGTCAGCCAAGGAGCCCGCGGACTGGCGTCGTCCGCGGGCTCCTCCCTCTTTCGCCTTCAGCGATTGTGCGCGTAGACAGCGAAGGTGCCCGGCCCGGTATGGGCCGAGATGACCGCGCCGATCTCCACCAGCTCACCCTTGGTGAAGGGGATGCCCGCATCCCGCACCGCCTGCTCGAGCGTCTTGGCCGCCTCTGGGTCCTGCACGTGCAGGAAGTCCAGCACCAGCTCGCCCGGGTGGGCGGCGATGTGGGCCCTGAGGCGCTCCACCATCTCAGCGATGGCCTTCTTCGTGCCCCTTGCCCTGGCAGCAGGCACGATCTTGCCCTCCTCCAAGGTCAGGATGGGCTTGATGTTCAGCAGGCCGCCGAGCAGCGCAGACGCCCGGCCGACGCGCCCGCCCTTCTGCAGGAACTCGAGGCCGCCTACGGTGAACAGCACCGTCATGTGCGGCTTCATCGACTCCAGCTTGGCCACGATGGTGGCTAGGTCGGCACCTTCGGCCCGCATCTGCACCGCCCGCCGCACCAGCGCGCTGATGCCGGCGCTGGCCTGGCGGCTGTCGACGATGGACACCGGCAGGGGCGAGTCCTTGGCGGCCAGGTTGGCCGATTGGTAGGTGCCGGACAGTTCGCCTGAGATGGTGACCACCAGGACCTCGGTGGCGCCGGTAGCGGCGGCGTCCTGGTAGGCCTTGCCGAAGTCGGCTGGGCTGGGCTGGCTGGTGGTGGGCAGGTCGGCCCCGCCCTGGACGCCTCGGATGATGTCGGCAGGCGTGATGTCCAACCAGTCGCGGTGCGTCTGGCCCTGGAAGTGCACGTTCAGCGCCACGCGCATGACGTTCAGGCTCTGCAGTTGCTCGGCGCTGAGGTCGGAGGTCGAATCGGTGATGATGGCCAGCATGCATGCTCCTTCCGTCCGGTGCAGCGGGTCGAGCCCGCGTCGTACCGGAGGTGTGAGGTGAAGCGGGATTCCCGCTAGCGTAGCAGAGTCGCCCCAGAGGGCCGCGAGGAGGCCGGATCGTGTCGGAGTGGATGTGGAGCCTGCTGCAACCAAGCAGCCTGCTGGTGATCCTGGTGGCCTTGGCCCTGCTGGCTTCGCTGCTGCGCTGGGTGGCGCTGGCGACTACCCTGCTGACGTTGTTCCTTGCCAGCATCGCCGCCATCGTGTTCCTGCCGCTGGACGAGTGGCTTGGCGCACCGTTGGAGGACCAGGTGGTGGCCGCCGCCCTGCCTGAGCGCGTCGACGGCATCGTGGTGCTGGGCGGCGCCGTGGACTGGCGCGTCAGCCAGGACCGCTCGCAGCTCTCGCTGAACGCCGCCGGGGAGCGGGTGGTGGCCGCCGCCGCGCTGGCCCAGCGCTACCCCGACGCTCGCCTGATCTTCACCGGAAGCTTCGGTGACGTCTTCGCCCGCGACCTGCGCACGACCCCGCAGCCAGGCACGCTGTTCTACGGACCGCACTTCGCAGGGCGGCAGATCAGCTACCTCGGTGCCTCGCGCAGCACCTACGAAGACGCCCTGCTCGCCTTGGAGGCGGCGACGCCGCAGGCCGGCGAGACCTGGCTGCTGGTGACGAGCGCCTACCACATGCCTCGTGCAGAAGGCACCTTCCGCGCCTTGGGCTGGCGGTTGTTGCCCGTGCCCGTCGACTACCGCAGCACAGGCCATCCGCGGCTGCAGGCCAGCTTCGAGGTGGCGGGGCGGCTGGCCGACCTGGACCGGCTGGTGCGGGAGTGGGGGGCCATCACCGTGTACAGGCGTGAGGGCCGGATGGTGGACTGAGGATCTCAGTCCATCGTGGTCAGGGTGGCCACCAGCTGTGGCACTTCTTCGCAGATGGCTGTCCAGATGATCGCCTCGTTGACGCCATCGTCGTCATGGGCAATGCGGTTTCGGGTATCCCGCACAGCCCGCCAAGGCACCCCGGGGTGGGCGTCTCTGAAGGCCTGTGACAAGCGGTCAGCCGCAGCGGACACGTTCAGGATCACTGTGCGTGCCGCATACTTGAGCACGCTGCCGTCGGCGTCCTCGGCGAAGAACGCGGCCTGTCCACGGGCGGTGATCGAGGCCGCCACCGAAGCGAAGGTCTGCAGGTCCGCCAAGGTGCGTGCGTCACGGCTGCTGTCCAGATCGCTCATAGCGGGATGGCCTGTGCGCGAGCCTGCTCCAGGACGCGCCCTTCTCCGCGATCATCGATCACCTCGTCGCGGTGACGGGCCAGCAGCTGCGAAGGGCGTGGGCGGCAGGCGTTCGAGCGTCTGCGCGTTCGGAACGACGCGGCCGGTCTCGTACGCGGCGATCCTGGGTTGCGCGACACCAGACAACTCGGACAGCTCCCTTTGCGTCAGGGCAACCGCCGGCTAGAACAGCCGCTCGGCGATCTGCACCGCGTTCAGTGCGGCGCCCTTGCGGAGCTGGTCGCCGGCCACGAACAACGCGATGCCGCCAGGCAGGCTGGCGTCCTCGCGGATGCGGCCGATGAGCACGTCGTCCTGACCGGTGGCGTCGATGGGCATGGGGAAGTGGTTGGCCTCGCGGTCGTCGACCAGCTTGACGCCGGGCGCCTCTTTCAGCGCCTCGCGGGCCTCGGCCTCGGTCACCGGCCGCTGGAACTCGGCGTGGATGGCCTCACTGTGGGCCTGCACGACGGGCACACGGATGCAGGTGACCGACAGGCGGAGGTTGGGCAGGCTCATGATCTTGCGCGACTCCGCCATGAACTTGCTCTCCTCGACGTTGTAGCCGTCGATGCCCACCTCGGTGTCGTGGCTGAAGAGGTTGAAGGCGATGCGGTGGGGGAACTTCTGCGGTTCGGGATCCTCGCCCGCCAGCACCGCACGCGTCTGCGTCAGCAACTCCTCGATGGCGGCCTGCCCGGCGCCGGAGACCGCCTGGTAGGTGGCCACGGTGGCGCGCACCAGCCCGAAGGCTCGGTGCAGCGGTGCAAGGGCGAGCAGGGCCACGATGGCGGCGCAGTTGGGGTTGGCGATGATGCCTTGGTGCTCGGCGATGGCGCCGGGGTTGACCTCGGGCACCACCAGCGGCACCCGCGGGTCCATGCGCCAGGCGCTGGTGTTGTCGACGACCACGGCCCCCGACCTGGCCCATGACCAGGCGTAGGCCTTGGACAGCGAACCGCCAGCTGAGGAGAAGACGACGTCGGCGCCAAGGTTGCCGTCCTCCGGCAGGGCCTCGATGACCAGCTCGTCTCCCTTGAAGCGCACGGTCTTGCCAGCCGAGCGCGGGGAGGCGAACAGGCGCAGGCTGCCAATGGGGTATGCGCGCTCCTCCAGGATCCTGAGAAGCTCTTGCCCGACGGCTCCGGTGGCGCCAACGATGGCGGTTCGCATGGTCGCCGAGACTAGCACGAGCGGCGTGCTGGGCGTGGCCGGCCCTAGGTACACTTCCCGGCGTGAGTGCCGTGCCCCCCTTGCCCGGTCGCTACCGCCGCGTGGTGGTGAAGGTCGGCAGCAGCTCCTTGACCGACGAGGCCGGCCGCATCCACCTGCCATCCATGTGGGCCATCGCCCGCGGGCTGCAGGTGCTGGCGGCGGCCAGCGGGGCGCAGCCGGTGCTGGTCTCGTCAGGGGCGGGGGCCGCCGGTCGGGCACGCCTTGGCCTTGAGCTGCCGCTCACACTGCCGGAGAAGCAGGCCGCCGCCGCGGTGGGCCAGGCCCTGCTCATGCTCGACTGGGAGCGGGCGCTGTCCCCGCAGACCGTGGCCCAGCTGCTGCTGAGCGCGGGCGACGTGCAGCGGCGGGAGCGCTACGTCAACGCCAAGAACGCGCTGGAGGCCCTGCTCAAGCTGGGGGTGCTGCCGGTGGTCAACGAGAACGACAGCGTGGCCACCGCCGAGCTCAAGCTGGGGGACAACGACACCCTCTCGGCCTGGGTGGCCTACCTGGTCGACGCCGACCTGCTGGTGCTGCTCACCGACGTCAACGGCCTCTACGACCGGGACCCGCGCTTCCATCCCGAGGCGCGGGCGCTGGAGGTGGTGGAGGACGTCGAGGCGGTGACGGCCGTGGCCGGTCATCCCGGCAGCCGCCGCGGCACCGGAGGCATGGTCACCAAGCTGCGGGCGGCGCGCATCGCCACCCGAGCCGGCATCGAGACGCTGGTCATCGGCGGTGGCGGGGCTGGGCTGGAGGCCCTGGCCAGGGGAGAGGTGTGGGGCACGCGCTTCCTGGCCAAGCGCAGCGCGTCGGCGCGCAAGGCATGGATCAGCGAGCAGCCGGTGCGAGGTCGGCTTGAGGTGGACACGGGCGCAGGCGCCGCCTTGGGCAAGGGGCGCAGCCTGCTGCCTTCCGGGGTGGTGGCCAGCAGCGGCGACTTCGCCTTCGGCGACGCGGTGGACGTGGTCTGCGATGGGCGCCTCATTGCCCGCGGCCTGAGCAACTACGCGGCCGACGCCATGGCCCGCATCCGCGGTCGTCACAGCAGCCAGATCGCCGAGTTGCTCGGGGCCAAGGACTTCGACGAGGTCATCCATCGTGACAACCTGGTTTGGCTTGGGTCGTCTGGTACCATGCCGCCAGCATGACCATCCGCTCCCAGCTCGCCTACGCTGCCATCGGGGTGGTCCTGGTCCTCGGCCTGCTCAGCCTCTTCAACCCGGTCTTCTCGGCCCGTCTGTTGGGGCTGGACGTGGCCATCGCGCGCGGCATCTCCGAGGTGCGCTCCACCTACGGTGCCATGCATGTGACCCTGGCCGCCATGCTGCTGTGGGCCATGCCACTGCGGCCTCGCTCAGGCATGATCGTGCGCCTGCTCGGTCTGCTGTGGATGGGCGCGGCGGCCGGCCGGGTGGCCAGCATCGCCATCGACGGTGTGGTCACGCCCACCAACCTGCTGTTGGCCGCTGTGCAACTGGCGGTGGCCGGACTGCTCGTATGGGCCAGCTTCGAAGTCCCGCCAAGCCCCGCCGAGCAGCGGGCACGGCGCGAGGAGACTGCCGCCAGACGCCGCCTCGAAGCCGCCAAGGCGGCGGCCAAGGCCGGCCAGACCACGACCGCGCCTGCCTCAACAGCGCGTCCCCCTGCCTCAACCGTCTCGCCTGTCGCGCGCGAAGCCGAAGGTCCCCGCTCCGATACGCCGTGAGCCTCGGCCCACCGGAAGGCACCCGCTACCTCCTGCCCGACGCCGCTGCCCGCCGCACGGCGATGATGGCCACCCTGCGCGAGCTCTACCGCGGCTGGGGCTACGACCTGGTGGAGTCGCCCTCGCTCGAGCGCTACGACGCCCACCACCCCCGCGCCGAGCAGTCCTTCAAGCTGGTCGACCGCGACGGCGGCGTGCTGGCGCTGCGCAGCGACTTCACCCCGGCGTTGGCTGCCCTCGTGCGCGGCCAGCATCCCGAGGTGGCGAACGGGGAGCAGCGGCCCCTGCGCTGGCAATACGCCGGGACGGTGTGGCAGGCCACGCAGCCGGAGATCGTGCGCGTGCGGGAGTTCAGCCAGGTGGGCTTGGAGCTGATCGGCGTCTCCAACGCCCGCGCCGACGCCGAGATCATCCACTTGGCGCGTGAGTCGCTTCGCGTCCTCGGTCTGCGGCCACGCCTCGAGGTGGGCAACCCCGGCTTCGTGCGCGCCCTCTTCGAGGAGGCCAAGGTCCCCAAGGCGCGGCAGGACGACTTCGCCGACGCCATCGATCGCAAGGATCGCAGCGACCTGCGCGCGCTCATCGAGGCGGAGGGTCTGCAGGCCGAGCCCGGATCGGCGGTGTCTGCCCTGCTGCAGGTGCCTGATCTCTTCGGTGGCGACGAGGTGCTGGTGCGAGCGAAGCAGTCCATGCCATGGCCCAGGGTGCAGCACGAGATCGGACGTTTGGAAGGCGTGCTGCGCGAGTTCGAGGACGCCAGCGAGTTGATGCTCGACCTGGCCATGGCCCGTCGCCTCTCCTACTACACCGGTGTGACCTTCCGGGCCTACACCCCCGACTTCGGCCAGCCCCTGCTGGGTGGCGGCCGCTACGACGGCGCCCTGCTGCCCGCCGCCGCCGGCTTCTCCATCGGCATGGAGCGGCTGCTGCAGGCCACCCGCGCCCTCTCGCCCGAGCCCGAGCCGCCCGCCAAGGTGCTGTCGCTTGACGACCCTGCTGCCCGAAGGCTGCGGCGCGGCGGCGTGCGCGTGCTGCGCGCGCTGCAAGAGGATCCAGATGAAGCGAGGCGCGAGGCGCTGACCCACGGCGCCGCCTACCTGCTGCTGGAGGGGCGCCTCGAGGCCGCGGGCGATGGCGCTTCTGCCGATGAGCTGGCTCAGCTGCAGGCCTTGATCGACGACGGTGCGCCTTCACCGGAAGGCGCTGCATCATGACCAGCGGTCCTGGCTTGGTGTTGGCGCTGCCCAAGGGCCGTGTCATGCAGCGCAGCCTGGAGGCACTGCGGGCCGCCGGCCTGCGGTTGTCGGAGAACCCGAGCCAGCGGCTGCTGCGCTACGACGCCGGCGACGCCACCGTCATCGAGATGCGCAACGCCGACGTGGTGGCCTACGTCGAGCTGGGCGTGGCCGACGCCGGGGTGGTGGGCAAGGACCAGCTCGTCGAGGCCTCCTCGAGCCTCTACGAGCCGGTTGACCTCGGCTTCGGCGTCTGTCGCATGGCGCTCATCCGGCCGCGCGGTGCCAAGGGCCCCATCGAGCGGGTGGCCTCCAAGTACCCGCGACTCACCGCCGACTACCTGCGCCGTCGCGGCAGCGGCGCCGAGGTGGTGGAACTCAGCGGCAACGTGGAGCTGGCCTGCCTCACCGGCCTGGCCGACGCGGTGGTGGACGTGGTGGAGACCGGCACCACCTTGCGCACCAACGACCTCGAGGAAGTGGACGTGATCTTCCGCTCCAGCGCGCGCTTCGTGGTGAACAGGGCGTCGCTGAAGCTCAAGGGGGAGTTGCTGAGGCCGCTGCTGGAGGCCTTGCGGGGGTTGCCTGGCGCGACGTGATGTAAGATTACATCATGAAGCGCACCCAGATCTCCCTCACCGACGAGGACCGTCGGGTGCTCGATGCGGAGGCGAAGCGGACGGGCCGCTCGATCTCGGCGCTGATCCGGGAGGCGGTCGGCCAGGTCTACGGGAGTCGCCGGGAGACGGAGAGCGACCTTCGCGCCATCGATCAGGCGCTGGGCGCATGGGATGGGCGCGAGTCCGATGGGGCGGGGTATGTCGAACAGATTCGCTCTGGCCGCCGACTGGCTGACCTCGGGGAACGATGAACTTCGTGATCGACACGTCGGTGCTGATCGACATCCTGCGTGGTGAGGCTCAGGCTGCCTCTGTCCTGCGGGAGGCGCGTCTGGCTGGAGCCTTGCATGCCAGCGATGTGACGAGACTCGAGGTGTTGGCGGGCATGCGGGCGCCGGAGGAGCAAGTCACCCGCCGCCTGCTCTCGGTGCTCGAATGGCACCCGCTGGACGAAGCCGTGGCCGAACTGGCTGGTGACCTGGGGCGGCGTTGGCTGCCGGGGAACCGAGGCATCGACTCGGCCGATCTCGCCGTGGCTGCGACGGTCATCCGCCTCGACGCTCGACTCCTCACCCGGAACGTGAAGCGCTTCCCGATGTTCGAGGGTCTGGCGGCTCCGTACTAAGTCTGCGGTTGGTACGACGTTTCGGCGTAAGTAGATCACCCGTTCCCGCGCAGCTCGTGATCCTGGTAGGCATGGCTCACCTCCCGCAGCAGGTGTAGAACCGGCGGTCTACGATGACGCACGTGGAGGCCGGCAGATGAGTGACCCTGAGGTAGACCACACCTGGATCGACGAAGCCGTCGCCACGCTGCCCGGCGCCGAGGCGGAGTACAAGCCCGATTGGGACGCCCACCTCTACCGAGTGGCCGGCAAGCTCTTCGGCACCCGTGGGCACTACCGCGACGGCCGCCCCATCGTGACGCTGAAGCTGGACCCGGAGTTCGGCGAGTTGCTGCGCCAGAACCACGATTGGGTCATCCCCGGCTACTACTCGAACAAGCGGCACTACAACTCCGTCTTCCTCGATGCTGACGTGCCGCGCCAGCAGGTCCTCGACCTGCTGCACGACGCCTACGAGCTGGTGGTAGCAGCGCTGCCGAAGAAGGTGCGAGCGACGCTGGGCGCCTGAGTGGGAGCTGTGCCGCCCACCGAACACTTACCCCTTGCGCTAAGTATCATGCGCCTGCTATAACTTAGCCTCATGGCTCAGCATCAGCAGCTCGACGGCGTCTTCCATGCCCTGGCCGATCCCACCCGCCGCCACGTGATCGGCAGGCTGGCGGCGGGGCCGGCGAGCGTGGGTGAGTTGGCAGCGCCCTTCGACATGGCCTTGCCATCGTTCATGAAGCACATCCGCCATCTCGAGGACGCCGGCTGGATCAGCACCCACAAGTCCGGCCGGGTGCGGACCTGTGTGCTCGAACGCGGGCCCTTCGCCGCCGTCGAGACCTGGCTGGATGAACAGCGGGCCATCTGGGAAGGCCGCACCGACCGCCTCGAGCGGTTCCTCGCGACCACCCTTGCCGAGGAGGCGCAGGAATGACCACATCCGCACATCCGGAGCTCGACCTCACGATCTCGCGGGTCATCAAGGCCCCGCGCGCAGCCTTGTGGGCGGCATGGACGAACCCGGCGAGCTTCGAGAAGTGGTGGGTGCCTGCCCCGGCGGTTTGCCGGGTCCTCGACATGGACCTACGGCCAGGTGGTGGCTTCCGCACCGAGATCAGCGAGGACGGGGGCGACTTCAAGCCGCACATGATGGGCTGCTTCCTTGCCGTCGACGCCTTCGAACGGATCGTGTTCACCGACGCGCTGGTCGGTGGCTGGCGACCGGCGGAGAACGCCTTCGTGACCGCCGTCATCACCATGAAGGACCACCCCCTCGGCACGGCGTATCTCGCCACCGCCATGCACCGGAACGCCGACGACCGCGACCAGCACGAGCGGCTCGGCTTCCACGACGGTTGGGGCGCGGTGGTCGGCCAGCTCGCCGAGCTCGTCGAGCCCAAGGCCTGAGCGGGCCTGGACGAGAACCGCGATGCCCGCCTTGGTCGCCGCCGACGCATCCGACTGAAGGCTCTCATCCCCCGTGCCGACAATGTCGGCATGAAGCGCGAACATCTGCGGCCTGCGCCGGCTCCGTTGCTCTTGGCCCTCGCCGCCATGGCGTGGGTCTCGCCTCCGGTCTCTGCGCAGGCCCTCGATCTGACCAACCACGAGTTCCTTGTCGCGACCATGGTCGTGGTCAGCTACGACCACTACGCCTCCCGCTGCAACCCACTGACGCCGTCCGCTGCCGAGCGGGACGAGCTGGACCGCTGGCTTGCGACGAACGCCGTCGATGGTGTGCGGGCGCGGCTGGCGGAGCTGGAGCGGGATCCGGAGCAAGCTGAGGCCCTGCGGCAGATCCGCGAGAGGGCGCAGGCGGAGTTCTCGCGGTTGGAGATCGAGCCATGCACGGCTGCGCTGCTGGTGACGCGCACGGAGGAGGCGGACCTCCGCGCCTCGGCGCCTGCCGTCCTGGCCGCGCTGAGTGCCCAAGGCCAGGCGGGGCAGACCCCTTCCACCCCACCGACCTCGGCGCAGGCCGACGCCCCGCCGACCCCCACCCACGTCGACATGTCCGCCATCGCCGAGCAGATCGACAGCTTCGGCTTCGACTACACCACGGGCTTCGGCGTCGGTGGCTTCATGACGATCGAGGTCTACCCCGTCGTGCTCTTCCACAGCGGCGACGCCCTACGCGACATCGGGCAGCTCGGCGCCATGACCAGCATCGAGGCGGCGCGGCAGGCGAGCCCGGGGGACTGGACCCAGTGGCGACGCAGCGGCGGCGAGGTGGAGCTGCAGACCTCGAACGGTGGCTGGCAGGCCCTGCCCTTCACCGCCACCTACGGCACGCTGCCGCCCGGCTTCGTCCTAGACGGGCTCTACCGCTCACTCTCCGGTGGGGGCAACGTGGCCATGGGCGGGACCTCCGTGGTCGCCGCCTGGTCCGACTACCGCTTCTTCCCGGACGGCGTGGTGATCCGCGACCAGGGGGCCGGCGGCTTCGGCGAGTTCATGGACGTCTCCGTGGCCGTGAGCAGCCTCCCGCCCAGCCAACGCGGGCGCTACGCGGTGGACGGCCTGGTCATCCACCTGCGCTACGACGACGGCAGCGAGGAGCGCAGGATCCTGGTCACCGACCCGGATGACGACGAGGGCGTGATCTGGCTGGATGGCGTCGCCTACAGCTGGCGGTCGACGAGGTAGGGATGGCGGATTCGGGCATGTGGCTTCTGGGGTTGGATGCACCCGCCGGAAGTCTCGCCAGTATGAGACATGCGATGCACATGTGTTATGGTGGAGCACATGTCCAAGATGATCCAGATCCGCAACGTCCCGGACGAACTGCACCGCGAAGCCAAGGCACGAGCGGCGCGGGCTGGACTGAGCCTCTCCGACTACCTGCTGCATGAGGTTCGCCGGGTCGTCGAGGCGCCTCCGGTCGAGGAGGTGCTGGCCCGCCTGGAGGCCAGGCGGCGTCCTCCGCTGACCGAGACGCCGGTAGAGGCGGTGCGAGCCGAGCGGGATTCGCGTTGATCGTCGTCGACGCATCCGTACTCGTCGATCTGCTCCTGGGCGGAACGGGGGAGGCCGGACGGGCGCTGGCCGAGCGGTTCAGGGCCGGTGAGGTCGTCTGCGCGCCGCATCTGATCGACGCAGAGGTCGGACAGGTGCTGCGCCGTTACGTGCTGCGCGGCGATCTCCAAGCGCCGGACGTCGAGTCGCTCATCGATGCGCTGGCCGACCTGCCGGTCCAGCGGTATCCGCACACCGGCTTGCTCGGCCGCGCGTTCCAGTTGCGGGCGAACGTGACGATCTACGATGGCCTCTACCTGGCGTTGGCTGAAGTGCTGACATGTCCCTTGCTGACCGGGGATCGGGCCCTGGCTGCCGTTCCAGGCTGCAGCGCCGTCGTGGTGGTTGATCCACGCTGAAGGGCTACGGCAGCGGTGACGGACGCGTGCGTGTCGGCGGGCACCGGCCCCGCGCCGCTCACGACAAGCTCGCGACCTGGCTCTACACCAACCCCCGTCTGCGCAGCCATGCACGGCTGCCCAGAGCCGCCAACCCAAGCGCCACGGCCAGCCCTCCGGCCGCCCATCGCCAGTCGGCCGGGGGCAGCAGCCCCCACAGCAGGCCAGCCACCGCAGCCACCGACAGCAACGGCAGGAAGACGGCCGCCGTCACCGCCGTCGCCCGGCTGCTCTGCATCTGCCGGTGGGCCAGCGCGGAGGCGTAGCCCCGTTGCAGGCTCTCGGTCATCCGCCGTAGGCCGCCTGCCAGCTCCAGCACCTCGAAGGCCTGGTCGGCCACGGCCAGCAGCAATCCCTTGGCCCTCTCGCCCAAGGGCGGGGGGTCGGCATGGCGCAAGGCGTTGGCGACGTCGACCATGGGCAGCGCAGCGCGTTCGAGCAGCACCAGCTCGCGCTCCACGTCCATGACCTGCGACAGCGTCGCCGGGCCGGCCGCATCGGGCCCGTCCTCCTCCAACTCCTCCAGCGACTCGCTCAAGGCAGCCACCGCTACAAGGCCCTGCTCCACCACCAGGTCGAGAACGGTGGCGGCCAGGTGGCCGGCCCCCAGATGCCGGCTCAGGCCGCTGTCTTGGCGCAGACGTGCGCGCAGCCCTTCGATGACCGGACTGGGTTGCTCCTGGATGGTGACCAGCACCTCGCCCTGCAGCAGCAGCGTGAGCTGGTCCTGGTGCAGCGCGGCCGGTGCGTCGAAGGCGGCGGGCGACACACGGTGCACCTGCAGCCGCAGTCGCAGGTAGCCCTCGCCATGCACCACCCGCGGTCGACCACCCACCTGAGCGATCTCCTCGAGGCACAAGGGATCGAGATGCATGGTCTGGCCGATGGCCCGCAGGGCGGCCAGATCGTGCACGCCGCTCAGGTCCAGCCAGTGCATGCGGCCGCCCGGCTCGGCCATGGCCTGCATGGCGTCCTCGATGGGCACCTCGCGCAGCTCCTCCACCCCATCGCTGCCGAAGCTGAGCAGGGTGGCGCGCACCTGGGCGTCGCGCTCTGGGCCGGTGTAGTGCAGCTCACCCGGCGCCTGACCCACCTTGGCCAGGTTGGGCGCCAGCGGCTCGCGGTGGCGGCGAAGCGGACGGTGGCGGCGGCGAAGGCTCATGCCCGCTCACCGCTCTGCGGGTCCACCAGCCGCACGCTCAGTGGCATGGCCCCTGGCTGCAAGGTGGTCTGCGGGAAGGGGATCTCGATGCCGGATGCCTCAAGCGCCTCCTTGACCTCACGGGTGATGGAGTTCTGCAAAGCCAGCAGGTTCTCGCTCTTGGCCCACAGCATGAAGGTGTAGTCGATGGAGGATGCGCCGAAGCCGCGAGAGACCAGTTGCGGCGCCGGCTCGTCGAGGCACAACGGGTTGCGGTGGGCCACCTCGAACATCGTCTGCTGCAGCTTGCCGAGGTCGGTGTCGTAGGCCACGCCGAGCACCAGGTCGAAGCGGCGCAAGGGGAAGCGGTTGAGGCTGAGGATCTCGCTCTTCACCATCGCCTCGTTGGGGATGCGCACCAGCAGGTTGTCGAAGGTGCGCAGCTTGGTCGACAACAGGTCGACCGACAGGACCTCGCCGGTGCGGCCGCCCACGGTGATGACGTCGCCCGGTTGCACAGCCCGTTCCAGGATGAGGAAGAGGCCGGAGATGAGGTTGGAGGCCGAGGTCTGCGATGCGAAGCCGATGGCCACCGTGACGATGCCGGCTGCGCCGAGCAGCACGGTGAAGTCCATGCCGAACTGGCGCAGCGCGGAGACGACGAAGAGCGTCATGACGCCGTAGCTGGCGAAGCGCGCCAGCATCAGCCGCTGGCCCTTCTCCAAATGACCGAGGGCGTGCATGAGGCCGAAGCGCGCCGCGCGCGACAGCAGGAAGCCGAGCAGCAGGTAGACGGCGGCCCGCAGCACGCGCGCCCAGGTGGCCGGGTCGCTGAGGACGGCCAGGACGGCCAGGCCTTGTTGGATCTCGTCGTTCATCCGTCGTCCCCTCGGAAGAAGCGGCTGAAGGCGCGCATGACGATATTGCCCACCACCGGCGTGCGCGGCGGCGCCAGCTTCTCGGCGGCCGTGAGGGTGGACATCGCCGTACCGGCCAGGGCTTGGCGATCGGTGCGCACCTCGGCGAAGTCGCCGTCGGCCTCCCTGCGGAAGAGGACGCCGTCGGTGAGCAGCCTTCCGTTGGCGTCCACGTAGAGCGAGAGCTGAGGCATGGGCACTTGCACGCGCTGCACCTGCAGCAGGTCGTCGGCGTCGTTCTGGATGCTCAGCGGTGTCACCGCCCGGTGCGGACGCAGCGGCAGGTCGGCGAAGACCAGCCGCCCGGCGGTGCGCACCGCGTAGCACAGCTCTCCCTCGCGGGTGGATGGTCCGAACCAGGTGTCAGACGGACGATGGGTGGGCAGATCGGCCAGCAGCACCTGCTTGCCGTCGCCGCCCCGCCGCTTGCTGCCGCTGCCCTGCACCGTCAGCGCCATCCAGGTGGGGGTGCTGATGTAGATGGTGACGCGCTCGCCGGGCGGCACCGCCAGCGAGGACTCGGGACGGATGACCACCGGTCGGGGTGCCAGCCTCGGGCTGACCAGGATGCTGTCTGGGCTGTCGGCGAAGCTGAAGCGCACCTGCGGCGCGCCATCGGGCAGTTCGGCCACGTCGACGCGGCGCGGCCACTGCCCCACCGGCGCGTAGGCGTCCGCATCCTGTTGGTGCCACAGGCGCCAGTCGGTCCTTGAGCGCGCGGCGTAGGCCGTGCTCGGACCGGCGCGCCAGCGACCCGCCTGGCCTGGTTCGAGGCTGAGGTTGCCCCACCAACGCGGATCGGATGGACCCTGTTCGCCACCTGAGGGGGTCTCGAGCGGGGCCTCACCCGCCCGCGCCTCCTGCTCGAGCGTGGCTTCGTTCTCCATACCCCACAGGGTAGCCGTCAGGGGTGGCGTGTGTGCACGGGTGCCCGGTCGGCGTGGTGATGGACGACGCGGGTCACCGCTGCCGCTGAGGGCCTGTGCGTACGATGGTGGCTGATGCAGCCACCGTCCGAGGCCCCCCAGGTTCGCCCCCTACTGGTGGTCGGCGACTTCGTTTGGGACGTGCTGATCCGCACGGAGACCGAGCTTCTGCGAGGCGGCGACACCTTCGGTCGGGTGGAGCTGGCGCCTGGTGGCAGCGCTGCCAACGCAGCCGTCTGGGCGCGGCGCTGTGGCCTGCCCACCCGCTTCGTCGGCAAGGTGGGCGACGACCGCTTCGCCGACCTGGCCGCCAACGAGCTGCGCGACGAGGGCGTGGAGGCCACGCTGCTGCGCGACCCGGCCCACCCCACTGGCACGGTGGCGGTGTGGATCGACGAGCACGGTCAGCGCTCCATGGTCTCGGGCAAGGGCGCCGACCACATGCTGCGGCCGGATGAGCTGCCCGAGGATTGGCTGCGCAGCGCGGCGCACCTGCACCTCTCCGCCTGGTCCTGCTTCGACGACCCGCCACGCTCCGCCGTGCAGCGGGCGGCTGCGTTGGTCAAGGAAGCCGGCGGCACCGTGTCATTCGACCCTGGCTCCTTCCAGATGATCGAGCAGATGGGTGTGCCAGACTTCCTGCGCATGGCGCAGGCGCTGGAGCCGGTGGTGCTCTTCCCCAACGTGGACGAAGGTCGGGTGCTCTCCGGCCAGCGTGAGCCGTCGGCGATGGTGCAGGTGCTGGCACGGCTGTTCCCCGGGGCCGTCATCGCGCTCAAGCTGGACCGCGACGGCGCGTTGCTGCTCGAACCGGACGGACGGCTGACCCCACTGCCGAGCAGCGAGGAGCCGGCGCTTGACGCCACCGGCGCCGGCGACACCTTCGCCGGGGCCTTCCTCAGCCGCTGGTTGCGGGGCGTGCCCGCCGCCGAGGCTGGGCGCTTCGCGGTGGCGGTGTCGAACTGGGTGGTGGGGCAGGTGGGGGCGCGGCCGGCGGTGGATGGGGGATTGCGGGGGCTGTTGGGTGGGAAGGCCAAGCCAGTGGATCTGTCTCGGCCTTGATCGCGCTACGGCAGGCGTTGGGTAGGCGTCTGGGTAGGTAAAAGGAAACCCGGCGTCAAAGACGCCGGGCGCTATGGTCGAAGTGTATCGGTCGGGCGCAGTTAGGTCAAGGTGCTCGGTACACAACGATCACCACGACGGTGGTTTCCTGATGCTAGGACCGATGGTTCCGGGAAGTTGGTGTGCATACAGGTCGGCCGGACTGAGCCGATACGACCAGTGGCCCCCCACACCTTCGTCAGGGAGGGTGATCCGCCTGCTGGTCAGACCGGATGTAGGGTTGACCAGCCCAACGGGTACCCGCGTCTTGGTGAAGGCGATGGGATAAACCAGGTCGCTGTCGTTGCTGATGACCACATCAGCGTCGACTGCAGCGGTCAGCACATCGATCAGTAGGTGCGAAGCGAGGTTCACATCCGATCCCTTCTCCTCCCGGCGAGCCACAGAGGCCATAGCTGATGCGGGTGGCGGAGCCAGAACTCCTCAGGGCTCTCAGGTAGACATCTTGCTTTCTTTGCGCGTCCGGATCGTCGGCGCCACTGACGCGGGCAGTGCAATAGGTGACGCTCTCGACGACGGCCTGAGTCCAGGGGGCTCGCTGGGCGACAAGGGTCTTGGCCAAGCCCAAGAGATCCAACCATCTCCAACCTTGAGTTGATCGCCCGCATTGGCCCCGGGCGCCGTAGTACACGTTGAAGCCATCCACGTAGACGCCGACCTTCACGCCTGAACTCTAGGAAGCTCGGCCATGATCGTGCGCGGCGAACTTGGCTCGAGCCAAGACATCCTGGGCCTCAGTCCTCCAGATGCCCCATCTTCTCCCGCTTGGTCGCCAGGTAGGCCTCGTTGTACGGGTTGCGGCCAGCATGCAGCGGCAGCCGCTCGACCACTTCCAGGCCGAAGCCCTGCAAGGCCACCACCTTGCGCGGGTTGTTGGTCAGCAGCCGCATGCTGCGCACGCCAAGGTCGCGCAGCATCTGTGCGCCGATGCCATAGTCGCGCAGGTCGGCGCCGAAGCCCAGCTGCTCGTTGGCCTCGACGGTGTCGGCCCCCTGGTCCTGGAGCGCGTAGGCCTTGAGCTTGTTGAGCAGGCCGATGCCGCGGCCCTCCTGCCGCAGGTAGACCAGCACCCCGCGGCCGGCCTCGGCGATGGCCGCCAGCGCCGCGTCGCGCTGGAAGCCGCAGTCGCAGCGCAGACTGTGCAGCGCGTCGCCGGTGAGGCACTCGGAGTGCATGCGCACCAGCACGGGTTCGTCGCCGCCCAGGTCGCCCAGCACCAAGGCCAGGTGCTCGGTGCCGTGCAGCCGGTCCTGGTAGCCCCGCACCCTGAACTCGGCCCACGGCGTCGGCAGCTTGGCCTCGGCCACCGGCAGGACGAAGGCCTCTGCCTCCAGGCGGTGGGCGATGAGGTCGGCGATGCTGCCCACCTTGAGGCCGTGCTGTTCGGCGAAGACCAGCAGCTCGGGCAGGCGCATCATGCTGCCGTCGTCGTGCATGAGCTCGCTGATGCCGGCCACCGGCTGCAGACCTGCCAGGCGACACAGATCGACGGCGGCCTCGGTGTGGCCGGCGCGGCGCAGCACCCCGCCCTCGCGGGCGCGCAGGGGGAAGACGTGGCCAGGGCGGCCGAAATCGGCGGCGCTGGCGCCCTCGCGCGCGGCGAGGCGGATGGTGTGCGCGCGGTCGGCAGCCGAGATCCCGGTGCTCACGCCCTCGGTGGCCTCGATGCTCACGGTGAAGGCGGTCTCGCGGCGCGAGCGGTTGTGCTGCACCATCGGCGGCAGCTCCAGCCGGTCGGCCAGCTCGTTGCTCATCGACAGGCAGACGATGCCGCCCGTATGGCGGATGGTGAAGGCCAGCAGGGCGGTGGTGGCGTGCTCGGCTGCGAAGACGAGGTCGCCCTCGTTCTCTCGCTGCTCGTCGTCCACCACGATGATCGGCCGGCCGGCGCGCAGTTCGCTGAGCAGCTCCGGTACGGTCGCCAGGCCAGGGGTGCTGTCAGTGGCCATGGCGGGAGAGGGCATGCAGCGCCCACAGCCTCTCGACGTGCTTGGCCAGCAGGTCGGCTTCCAGGTTGACCAGGTCGCCGGCTCGCAGCTCGCCAAGGGTGGTGACTTCCAGGGTGTGGGGGATCAGACCGAGGGTGAAGGTGCTGGGCGAGAGGTCGTCGCGAGCGGGGGCGCCGGCCGGCCCACCCACGTCGATGATGGTGAGGGACACGCCGTCCACGGTGATGCTGCCCTTGGGCAGCAGGTAGGGGGCGAAGTCGTCCGGCGCGCGCACGGTGACGCTGTATGCACCCGGCTGCGCGTCAACGGCCAGCACCTCGCCGCGGCCGCCGACGTGGCCGCTGACGAAGTGGCCGCCGAAGCGGGTGTCGGCGCGCATGGCGCGCTCTAAGTTGAGGCGTTGGCCGACCATCCAGCGCGGCGCGGTCACGGCCAGGGTCTCCTGGATGAGTTGCACGTCGAAGCTCTGCTCCGTGAGGCTCACCACCGTCAGGCAGCAGCCGGAGCAGGAGACGGAGTCGCCCACCTTCAGGTCTTCGAGCACCAGGTCGGCGCGGACGCTCAGCCTCAGGTGCCCGCCATCGATGCCGGCCACCTCGGTGCGCGCGTCGACGATGGTGCCGACTTCCTCGACGATGCCGGTGAACATCAGTGCGTCGCCTCCTTGGCCACGTGCAGCTGGGTCTCGGCTTGGCCTGTCTCGCTCACGGCTGCACCGTTGCCCATCGCCAGTGGCTGCGGATCGACGTCGCCCTCGATGAGCAGGTCGCCACCCACGCGCTGCACGTCCCAGCGGCGCAGCGGCACGGCCTGGTCGAGGCTGGCCACGCCAAGGCCAGCCAGCGGCGGCGCGCCGCGGCCGCCCACCAGTTTGGGCGAGAGGAACCAGGCCACCCGGTCGATGAGGCCGGCCTCCAGGAAGCTCCAGGCCAGGGTGCCGCCGCCTTCCAGCAGCATCTCCACGACGCCTTCGGCGGCCAGGCGGGCAAGGGCCTCGGCCGCGTCGGGCCGGCCACCACCATGGCCAAGGCGGCCGGGGACGCGCATGACCGAGGCGCCGCGCGCCTCCAACGCACCGATGCGCGCCTCCGGCGCCTTCTCACCCACCACGATGGTGACCCTCGCCTCGGCGCCATCGGGCCCAAGCTCGAAGAGCTTGGCTTCCAGCGGTGTGCGTGCCAGCGCGTCGAAGACCACCTTGCGGGCGGTGTGGCCAGGTGCAGCGTCGCCTTCGAGGCGAGTGGTCAGTGCCGGGTCGTCCTGCAGGACGGTGTTGACGCCCACCGCCACGGCGTCGGCCTGGTTCCGCCAGCCCTGCACGAGGGCGCGCGAGGCCGGACCGGTGATCCAGCGGGAGCGGCCGGTGCGGGTGGCGATCTTGCCGTCCAGCGTCATGGCTGTCTTGTAGCGGACCCAGGGGCGGCCGGACCTGCGGTGCACCAGGTAGGCGGCGTTGAGCGCGTCTGCCTCCTTGCGCAGGGCGCCGGCCACCACCTCGACGCCGGCCGACCGCAGCCGATCGGCGCCCTTGCCTGCCACCCGCGGATCGGGGTCGGGGCTGGCGTAGACCACCCGCAGCACCCCGGCCTCGATGAGCGCAAGGCTGCATGGCGGGGTGTTGCCTTGGTGGTCGCATGGCTCTAGGTTGACGTAGGCGGTGGCGCCGCGGGCGGCTTCGCCCGCCTGCGCCAAGGCTGCCGCCTCGGCGTGGGCCTCGCCGGCACGCTGATGCCAGCCCTCGCCCACCACCTGGCCGCCTCGCACCAGCACGCAGCCCACCATGGGGTTGGGGGAGGTGCGGCCGCGGCCGCGCTCGGCCAGCTCGATGGCGCGGCGCAGGTAGCGGATGTCGGCAGGGCTGAGGCCGGGTGGGGCAGGCTCCACCTCCGGCGCTTGGCCGATGGGGATGCGGTTCGTGCTCTGCTCCTCCGAGGAGGGGGTGGGTGTGTCGTCGTGGTCGGTCATGGTGTGCTCCGGGCGGCAGTGTACGCCGGGAGCAGGGGTTCCCTTGGTCGCGTCTCAGGCAGGCAGGATCTGGAGCCCGCCTTGACGGGCCACGACGCCGAAGTGCCGGAGGTCGAGGGTGAGCACCCGTCCCCCATGCCGTTCGGCGCAAGCGATGACCGCCGCATCGGCGTAACCAAGGGGCAGGTCGTCGTAGCGCCTGACCAGTTCGCGGATCCTTGCAATGTCTTCTTCCCCACAGTCCAGGCCGAAGGCTCGCGTCTCGATGTCTGCCAAGAGGGCATCGAGCGCCATGGGCGCACGGTTCTCGATCAGGTAGGCGACTTCGGCCATGATGCCGCTGGGAATCAGGTAGGGGCCACCGTCATCGACGAAGGCTCGCCTGACGCGTTCGTGGTCGGCATCCCTGCGGTTGAGCAGCGCGAAGAGTCCTGAGGTGTCGAGGGTGATCATCCTGGACGCCAGTTCTCGCGGAGCCACTGCTCGCTGTCGCGCCCGTCGAGTCCAGCGTCCTCCACCGTTCCGATGGAACGAGGCAGCGGGGGCCGTTCCGCTTGCAGGTACTGCTCCAAGGCTTGGCGCACGATCTCCGCCTGCGGGCGACCGCTGCGGACAGCAGCGTCCTTCAGGCGTCGTTGCACCTCCGTGGGCAGGTAGAGCGTGGTCTTGCGCATCGCTTCCATCGCCCCAATCTACCATACGCCATATATGGCAGCCAGTTGCCGGTGACATGCTCCAGCCAAGCCACCGCCTGTTCATGAACCGCCTGGTTACACTCGGCCCCATGCTCACCTTCGAACGCAAGCTGCAGAACCTCGCCACCCTCGCCCTCCGTGTGGGCGTCAACCTCCAACCCGGCCAGCGCCTGCGGGCGGCCGGCCCCTTGGAGTCCGCCGACCTGCTGCGCGAGATCGCCAAGCAGGCCTACGAGATGGGCTCGCCGTTGGTCGACGTGGAGTACATCGACGACCACCAGCGCCTCATCCGCGCCCTGCACTCGCCTGCCGAAGCGCTGACGCTGGCCGACGAGGAGAAGCAGGCCATGCTGAAGACCAAGCTCGAGCGCGGCGACGCCCTGCTGCGGGTGTCCGGCTCCGATCCCGACCTGCTCTCCGCCGCTGACGCCACGCGCGTCGCCACCATGACCAAGTCGGAGCGCGCGGCCGCGCGCGAGGTCAGCGATCTGGTGCAGCGCTCCTTCATGCCATGGACGATCGTCGGCTACGCGGTGCCGGCCTGGGCACGCAAGGTCTTCCCCGACCTGGATGAGCAGGAGGCCGTGACCAAGCTGTGGGACGCCATCTTCGCTGCGACCCGCGCCGACCAGGAGGACCCGGTGGGCGCATGGGAAGCGCACCTGGCCGAGCTGAACAAGGCCAAGGTGCACTTGGACGGCCGCGGCTACCACACCCTGCATCTGAAGGCCCCAGGCACCGACCTGCGCCTTGGCCTGGCCGACACGAACACCTGGGAGTCCGGCGGCCTGCACGCCGAGCACAGCGGCAAGTTCTTCGTGGCCAACATGCCAACCGAAGAGGTGTTCACGGCGCCGCACGCACGCCGGGTCGACGGCACCCTTGCCTCCAGCAAGCCGCTGTCCTACCAGGGGCAGCTCATCGACCGCTTCCAGCTCACCTTCAAGGATGGCGCCGTGGTCCACGCCAAGGCCGAAGTGGGCGAGGCAGCGCTGCTCAAGCTGCTCGAGATGGACGACGGCGCCCGCCGGCTCGGCGAGATCGCGCTGGTGCCGCACCAGAGCCCCATCAGCCAGAGCGGCCTGCTGTTCTACAACACCCTCTTCGACGAGAACGCCGCCTGCCATGTGGCCCTCGGCCGGGCCTACGAGACCACCTTCAAGGACGGCACCAAGCGTCCGCTGGAGGAGCTGCAGAAGGAAGGCTTCAACCAGAGCCTGACGCATGTTGACTTCATGTTCGGCTCCGACCAGCTCGACGTGGACGGCGAGCGGGAGGACGGCAGCTTGGAGCCGGTGATGCGGGGAGGGGCCTGGGCCTTCTAGGTGCCTGGGCGCCGGGTTGGTGGCTTGCGCCTAGGCCGCCGCGATGGCCTCGATCTCCAACAGCCAGGCCTCGTCGAAGATGCCTGTGATGATGCAGGTCAGCGCCGGCATGTGGTCTCCGAGCACCTCCAGGCGTACCTCGCGGTTGGCCAGGGCGTACTCGCGCGAAGACAGGAAGATCGTCACCTTCACGAGGTTCTCGCGTGACATGCCCGCGGCGCCGAGTTGCGCCAGCACGTTGGCCCAGGCCAGCCTGGCCTGCGCGCGAAAGTCCTTGGGGACCTCTCCAGTGAGGGACACGGGGATCTGGCCGCTGATGAACAAGAGGTGCTGCGCGTCCCTCACCTCGATGGCCTGAGCGTAGCCGGTCGTGACGGTCGGCGCGTTAGGGGAGTTGATGGCTGTCATGGTCATGCAGCGATGCTAACGGTCTGGCCGCTTCGGGCCCGATCCCTGTCCCGGACCGAGACACCCTAGTACCTGAACCTCAACGCTCGCTGACCGCCAGTTGCGCCCCCAGTCCGGCGAAGGCCGCCGCGAAGCCGCGGCGCAGCCAGGTCTGCACCCGTGGCGAGTCGATGACGATCCTGCGGAAGGTGTGCGCCAGCAGGCCGTAGACCACGAAGACGGCGAAGGTCATGGCCATGAACACGCCGCTGAGCCCCAGCAGCTGCGCCAACGGCGACGCGACGTCCGGCCTGACGAACTGAGGGAGGAAAGCGAGGAAGAAGATGGTCAGCTTGGGGTTGAGGATGTTGAGCAGGAAGGCTTTGACCACCAGGCCGATGGCGCTGCCGCGCTTGGGTGCATCCTCGACCACCAACTGAGACCTGTCCCGCCAGGTGGTGTAAGCCAGGTAGAGGAGGTAAGCCACGCCGGCGTACTTGAGCAGTTGGAAGGCGACCGCGCTGGTGTGCAGGACGGCGGCAAGGCCCAGCACGGTGGCCAGCAGGTGGGGGACGATCCCCGCCGTGCAGCCGAGCGCGGCGAAGACGCTCCCGCGAGCGCCTTGGGCGATCCCGGTGGAGATGGTGAACACAACGCCGGTCCCGGGAATGAGCACCACGATCAGCGAGGTCAGCAGGAACTCGGGGCTGAACATGCGCGTCTCCTCTCAGGCCTGCGCGGCCATGGACTGCCGGTACTCCGCCTTCGCCGCCTCCAGCAACGCCGGGTCCAGGAAGAGGTCGGCGCCGGTGGAGGCCATGGCCTTGGCCGCCGCGATCAGCCTGCGGTAGCCCAGCTCGCTGTTGGCCGCCTCGCGGAAGGCCACCGTGTGGAAGCCCACCTCGTCCTCCCGGATGGACACGTAGGGCTGGATGGTGGGGCAGACCAGGCTGACGTTGCCAACGTCGGAGGAGCCAAGGCCTTCGTCGGGGCCGGGATCCACCGTCTGCACGCCAAGGCTGCGCAGATGCCCCTCGACGTTGCGGGCCATGACCATGTTGTTGACGACGTTGGCGTAGAGATTGCTGTGTCCGATGCTCAGGCTGCAGCCTGTGGCCTGCGCCGCCGCCTGCGCGATGGCCTCCACTTTGCCCAGCAGCACCTGCTGGTCGGCCACCCGGCCGGCACGGACGCTGACCTCTGCCCTGGTGTGCTCGGGGATGATGTTGGCCGCATCGCCGCCGTGGGTGATGACGCCGTGCAGTCGGGTGTCGGGGCGGAGCTGCTGGCGCAGCAGGCCGATGCCGACGAAGAACTGGATCATGGCGTCCAAGGCGTTGACGCCGTCCCATGGCGCGGCGGCGGCGTGTGCCGGGCGGCCGTGGAAGTCGACGTTGATGCGCTGCGAGGCCAGGCTGCCGCCGAAGACCTGGCTGGTGCCGGTGTTGGGGTGGAACATGATGGCCGCGTCCACCTCGTCGAAGACGCCCTGGTCCACTTGGGTGACCTTGCCGCCGCCGCCCTCCTCGGCTGGGGTGCCGATGACCTGGATGCGGCCCGGCAGGTCGGGCCAGGCCTGACGTAGCAGCCAGCCGGCCAGCATGCCGCCTGTGCCGATGAGGTTGTGGCCGCAGGCGTGGCCGAGTCCGCGTAGGGCGTCGTACTCGCAGAGGAAGGCGATGGTGGGGCCGTCGCCTTGGCCGGTCCAGGTGGCGCGGAAGGCGGTGTCGAGGCCGGCAAGGCCGCGCTCGACGGTGAAGCCGGCGGCCTCCAGGGGTGCGATCAGGCGGGCGGCGGCGCGGTGCTCCTCGAAGCCCAGCTCCGGGTCGGCCCAGATCTCCTTGGCGATGTCGACGAAGGTAGGGGCGTGGTCGTCGGCGAGGCGGTGGAGGGTGGGGTGGAGTTCAGAGGGCGTCGGCATGCGGCATGAAACCACATGGGTGGGCGTGGGTCGCGGCGCAGGGATAGCACGGGAGCGGCGCGCCGCCAGGCAGGGACCGGCGATCCCAGGACAGGCCGGTCCTGAATAGCCGGGCCGGATCGGCCGAGCATGGGTGGTTGGCATCAAGCCAATCACGCGGGCCGCAGCCCGCTGGACTCAGGAGGCTCCCCATGCCGAATGCGCATCCTCGACCGGCTCGCCGACACGCCGGCGCAGGTGATGACCGAGTTCGGCGAGACCCTGGTGCAGACGGCGGCCGCCAGGGCACTCTTCGGCGACGAGACCAGACACCGAGGGCTGATGCGCAGCATCGTCTACCGGTGGTTCACCGACCCCGCCTCCCGCCACATCTATCCCCTCGAGGACCACCCGACCCACGCCCGCCTCTTCACAGCCGACACCCGTGCCGCCTACGCCAAGCGCGGCCCAGGCTCACGCGCCGGCGTGATCGTCGACGCGCTCCTAGAGGAGAGCCCTGAGTTCGCCCGACTCTGGCAGGCGCACGAGGTGAGCACCACGCACGCGAAGGAGAAACGGCTGCAGCATCCGGAGGTCGGCGTCCTCGAGCTGCAGTGCCAGCTCCTGCACGACTTAGGCCAAGGCCAGTCGCTGCTGGTGCTCACCGCCACCCCTGGCACCGAGAGTTACGACAAGCTGCAACGGCTCTCCGTCATCGGTGCCGTCGACGTCATCCGGGATGCGATGCCTCGCAGCCGATGCACCGAGGACTGACTACGCAGGTCCCGCCTGGATGACCTCGATGCGGTTGCCGAAGGGATCGGCAGTGTAGAAGCGCCGCACGCCTGGGCGTGCGTCGTCCCACACCACCTCATGGCCGGCGGCCTGGAGGCGCTGGGCCAGGGTGTCCAGGTCCGCCACGCCAAGGCGGGATGCGCCTTGCGCTGCGGGCGGAAGTCCGCCTCCACGCCCAGGTGGATCGCCACCGACCCGGCGCGGAACCAGCAGCCGCCTCGGCTCGCCAGCGGCTCAGGCTTGGCCTCTTCCTCCATGCCGAGCAGGCCGACGAAGAAGGCGCGGGCGGCGTCCTCCTGGCCGGGCGGCATGGCGAGTTGGACGTGGTCGAGGTGGGTGATCAGGGTGGTTCCCCAAGGCGGCGCGGCCGTCCTGGCGAAGGCCAGCACGTGCCCGTCCAGGTCCAGGCTGTAGGCGGCATGGTCACCCCAGTCCCGGTGGAGCATCGGGCTCAGCTCGGTCGCCCCGGCCCGCAGGGCGCGGGCGTGGCAGGCGTCGGCATGGGGATGGGTCAGGTACAGCTCGGCCCGCGGCACACCGTGGGCCGAGGCCGGATCGGGCAGTTGCTCACCAAGGAGCCTGCGGATGCCGGCTTCGGGCATGAGCCCGAGGACACCCCCGCCGGGCAACTCGAACTCGGTCATGCCTGGGACGTCCAGCCTCGGGGATCGGCCGAGGACGGCGGCGTAGAAGGCCGAACTCCGCTCCTGGTCGGCGACGTAGAGGATGAAGTGAGAGGAACCGTTCATGGGCGTGGATCCTTCTACGTGGAGCCGTGCACCCGCGAGCACCCGCGCCCAGGTGGCCTCAGGGCGCCTCGGGGCCGAGGGGCAGCTCGAGGATGACCTCGTCCTCGTCCATCCTGCCCGTGTGCTGGAAGCCGGCGCGCAGGTACAGGCCCTCGGCGCTGCCCGGCTCAGGGACGTAGGAGACCGACAGGACCGAGAACCGACCCTTGCTGCGCACGTGCTCGATGACCTGTTGCAGGGCGGCGGCGCCCACGCCTTGGCCCTGGTAGCGGGCGTCCACCATGAAGCGCCAGATGCCGATCTCTGGATGCTCCGGCGGCTCAGGCAGCAGCGAGTCGTCGGAGAGCATGACGAAGCCGACGGGGGTGTCGCCTAAGTAGATGGCGCGGTACCAGGCCTCGGGGGCGAACAGCGCCTGGGCGAAGGAGACGGCGTTGCTGGCCACGAACTTCTCCTGCTCTGGCTTGACCGAGAGCTTGACGATGTCGATGACCGTGTCGGCGGTGATCTCCCGCAGCGATACCTTCATGGGCGCTCCTTGCTCATGCCTGGATGTCGTGGAGGCCAGCCTACGCCGAACGCGGCCGGCTCACCTGAACACGACGGTACGCTGACCGTCCAGCAGCACGCGATGCTCCGCATGCCAGCGCACCGCCCGCGCCAGCACGCGCCGTTCCACGTCCTGACCGATCGCCACCAGTTCCTGCACGTCGTCGGCATGCCTGACGCGCTCCACGTCCTGCTCGATGATCGGGCCTTCGTCGAGTTCGGCGGTGGCGTAGTGCGCTGTCGCGCCGATCAGCTTCACGCCGCGCTGGTAGGCCTGCGCGTAGGGGCTGGCGCCCTTGAAGCTGGGCAGGAAGGAGTGGTGGATGTTGATCAGCCTGCCCCGCAGCCGCTGGCAGAGGCCGTCGGAGAGCACCTGCATGTAGCGCGCCAGCACGACCAGCTCGACCTCCTCCGCGGCGATGAGCTCGAGCAGGCGCGCCTCAGCCCGCGCCTTGCCTGCTTCGGTCACGGGTACGTGGTGGAAGGGGACGTCGGAGAAGCCGGCGATGGCCGCGAGCTCAGTGTGGTTGCTGACCACCGCGCACATCGATCGGCAGGCGGTTGTTCCGCTGCCTGAAGAGCAGGTCGGCCAGGCAGTGGCCCTCGCGCGAGACCAGGATCAGGGTCCTGAGCGGCCGTCCGACCTCGTCGATCAGCCAGTCCATGCCGAAGTCGGCGGCGAGCCGGGCGAAGGCCTCCTGCAGATCCTCTCTTGGCGCGTCGGTCTGGACCTGCACGCGCATGAAGAAGAGGCCCGAAGCTGGGTCGCCGAACTGCTGTGACTCCGTGATGTTGCCGCCGTGCGCCGCGAGCAGGCCGGAGACGGCGTGGACGATGCCTGGCCGGTCAGGGCAGGAGAGGGCGAGCACGAGGTGCTGCGTGCGGATGGGCTCGTTCGGGGTGTTCACGCTCCGGCCAAGTCATGCCTGAGAGGCTCCATCAGGCGACGGGGATGCTGGCTCGTCATGCGCCACGCATCCTAGCGCCTTCGCGTCTAGGTCTGGCCGGGCGGTTCACCCTTCTCGCCTGGCGGCAGCTTGGTGAAGGGTTCCGGATCCCCTTTGCGACGGCCGACCAGGAACTCGCCAGGTTCCTCCTTCGGGGGCCAGTTGCCGGCATCCGCCATCTTCTGCTGCTCGTCGGTCATGGGCGCCCCACCGCCGGCCATCCCAGGATCCTCGGTCGCCTCGGCGACTTCCTTGAGGCGGTCGAGGACGCTCCTGAGCTGGTCGTTCATCACGCCGAAGGCGGCGCCGACGTTCTCCACCAGGCCTTCGAGCTCGTACTCGATGGTGACGGTGACCCGGGTGGTCCGCTCGTCTAGCTCCTCGAAGTCGACGACCCCCGTGGCGTCAACGCCTGCGCCGCCGACCAAGGAGATGCGCTCCTCGGGGCGGATCTCCGTCACCCTCGCCTCGCCATGCAGCACGTCGTCGTCGACCTCGGCGCGCCAGTAGAAGTGGCCGTCGCCGACGTGACGCACGGTGGCCAGCTCGGCGAAGAGGGCGGGGAAGCGCTCGAAGTCGCTGAACACGCGGTAGGTCTTGGGGAGGGGAAGCTCGACGCTGACGGACTCGATGAACCTGCTCATGCTGAGATCGCCTCCTACGTGGCTTGGGTCGGTGGTCCTTGATCCTGCCCGACGCTAGGAGAGATGCCCGTGTGAAAGGTCTGACGCGCCTGAGAAACCCTCGCTCGCCCCGCTCAGGGGACGGTCAGACCGTCGGCCTGAGCGCGGCCAGATCTGCCTTGGCCATCCTGCAGGCCATCGTGTAGGCGGGGTTGAAGACGTTGCCGAGGTCGTAGTCCACGCAGTGGCCCATGATGACCGACGCCCCCACCGCGCTCAACCCGTACTCGCTGCGTAGCCAGCGCATCATCTCGGTGGTGGCATGCTGCGTCGCCTGGTCCAGTGGCCGGGCGTTGCCAAGGGTGAAGATGGCGTCCTCGGTCTCGCCGCGTGGCCAGTGGATGGCGTGGCCCTTGAGCAGCCGGACGCTGAACGTCACCTCCATGGAGATCTCGATGCCCGTGCCGGTGATCTCGCCTGCGCCCTGCAAGGCATGGCCATCGCCGACGAAGAGCAGGGCGCCAGGCATGAAGACAGGGAAGTACATGGTGGTGCCCACCCGCACCAGGCGGTAGTCCATGTTGCCGCCGTGGGGCCCGGAGGTCGCGCTGGAGATGGCTTGGGCGCGGTCGGGTGCGACGCCGATACAGCCCAGCATGGGCGCGAGGGGCAGAACCGGGTCGGGCAGGGCGTCAGCCGGGTCGACCAGCTTCGCCGTCCAGGCCTTGGTGTCGACGTCCCATGTGATGGACCCTCGTGGGCCGAGCTCGGGCACGTAGTCCGGGTCGACCACCCCGTAGGCCAGGGTGGACCTGCCGAAGCCGCGCCTGCGGTTGGGCCTGAGGCTGTCGATGCGCACCGCGATGGTGTCGCCCGGCTCGGCACCCTCGATCCAGAAGGGGCCGGTGAGCGGGTTGCCGCCTTGGGTGACCTGTCGGTCGAGGTGGTCGTAGCCGCCTGCGTCGATGGTGGTGGTGCGCACCCTGTCCCCGTCCTGGATCCTGAGGACGGCCTCGTGCGCGCCGAAGGTGTGGTGGTAGACGGTGGGCTCGAAGTCGTGGGTGGGCATGGTGGTGGCTTCCTCTCGGTGGTGGTGGCTCGATCGGACCGTGCGTGCGGGCCTCGAGCGGCAGGGCTAGACGAGTGCGCGCATGACGAGGACGCGCCTCAGGGCTCGATCACGGTCAGTTCCGGCCACCGTTCCAAGGCCCTCGCCGTCACCCTGACCCAGTCCTTCGCCAGGGGGCGGCGCGGGTTGGGCCGGATCACCATATCGAATACGTCGTCCAACCCGAACGGCGCGGCGATCGTGATCCGATCATCCGCCTCCAGCCTCACCCCCACGGCGAAGCACGGCGCCACGAAACGGGTCAAGGCCTCGGCGGTGTCCGAGATAGGGGGGTAGGGCTCCCCGAACTTCGCCGGGAACCACTCCGAGACACGACGTTGGTTGCGGGCTTCGACCCGGCTGCGAAGCGGTTCTTCGAACGCTTCGGACACCCGCTCGATGACCGCGTCCTCCGCCTCCCACGACACATCGCTGTCGAAGTAGCCGAGGTCGAAGTCCTTCACCCCGTAGCCGGGAGGCCGCCCGGTCAAGCCGTTCCAGACGGACTGATACACGGCCCCGGAGAAGACCATCCAGTCCGGCAGCGCCAAGCTCCTGGCGGTCGTGAGGACCGTCATGAGATCGCGGTCCCGGCGCAGGAACTCGATCAGGCGCGCTTCGAGGGTCATGGACACTGAGTATAGGTTCGGACGGCTGGGTGGGACTGACTGCCTTGACCACTCGACAGCCAGGCAGGATGACCCGCGCCGATCAGCTGGGGATGATCCTCACCCGCGGCCAGCGCCGATGGTAGCGCTTCTGCTCGGTGCGCTGACGGTAGGTCTCCACGCTGACGCGCGTGGGGTTGCGGCGCACGACGCAGGCGAAGAGGTCGTCAAGGCCGTGCGGTGCGATGACGGTGAGGCTGTCGTCGTCTTCCAGTCGCAGGCCGACCGAGGTGGCGTACTCCGGCCAGCTGGCCACCGCCTCCTCCAGTGAGCGCAGCGGCTCGACGGGATGGCCGAAGTAGGCCTCGAACCACAGGTGCACGGCGGCCTGGTTGGTCACTTCCCATGGGGTGCCGGGGAGGAGTTCGCCCAGGCGCGCTTGCAGCGACGC
>CAYXJZ010000006.1:0-28630 GCA_964465355.1 uncultured bacterium
CTACGGATCAGAAGGTCAGGAGTTCGAATCTTCTCGGGCGCACCACGATCAGGACGCGGTTTCTTCGGGAACCGCGTCCTCTTCCTTGACCTTGCCCGACCGCGCCATCACCCCCACCTACCCCCTTCCCGCAAGATCCCCTCGAACTCCACCGCCGGCACCGGCCTTCCGAAGTAGTACCCCTGCATCTCCTCGCAGCCGTTGTTGTGCAGGAAGCGCAGATGCTGCTCGGTCTCGACGCCTTCGGCGATCACCTTGAAGTTGAGGTTGCGGGCCAGGGCGATGACCGCCAGCACGATGGTGGCGTCTTCCGGCTCGGTGAGCATGTTGCGCACGAAGGAGCGATCGATCTTCAAGGTGTCGACGCGGAAGCGCCTGAGGTAGCTGAGGCTGGAGTAACCGGTGCCGAAGTCGTCGATGGATAGCTTCACCCCGGCAGCCTTGAGTTCGGCGATGGTGACGATGACCTTCTCGGTGTTCTGGGCGATGAGGCTCTCGGTGAGCTCCAGTTCCAGGTGCCCTGGCGGCAGGCCCGTCTCGTCCAGCGTGCGCAGCACCCAACGGACGACGTCCTGCTGCAGGAACTGGCGGGCTGAAAGGTTCACTGCGATGGTGACAGGCGGCAGCCCCGCGTCCAGCCAGGCCTTGCCCTGGGTGCAGGCCGTCCTGAGCGCCCAGTCGCCGATCGGCACGATCAGCCCCGAGTCCTCGGCGATGGGGATGAAGCGGTCGGGGGGGACCGGCCCCAGCTCCGGATGATGCCAGCGCAGCAGCGCCTCACAACCGGTGATCTGGCCACTGGCCACGTTGACCTTGGGTTGGTACGCCAGATGCAGTTGTCCGGCGGACACGGCGTTGCGCAGCCCTGTCTCGAGTTCGACGCGGCGCAGCGTCTCCTCGCTCATCTCGCGGGTGAAGAGCTGGTAGGTGTTGCGGCCGAGGTCCTTGGCCCGGTACATGGCCACATCCGCGTTGCGGATGAGGGCGTCGGCGGTCTCGCCGTCGCGGGGGAAGACGCTCACGCCGATGCTTCCTGACAGGTGCACCACCCGGCCCTGGACCTGCACCGGGCGGTAGAGGTGGTCGATGATCTTCTCGGCGATGCGGAAGGCGTCGTCCACGCTGCGCAGGTCGGCCAGCAGGATCAGGAACTCGTCGCCGCCTTGGCGCGACACCGTGTCGCCTTCGCGCACCAGGTCGGCCAGCCGCTGGGCTGCGACCTTGAGCACGGCGTCTCCGAAGGGATGGCCGTAACCGTCGTTGATCACCTTGAAGCGGTCCAGGTCCAGGTAGAGGAGGGCCAAAGGGCGATCGGTGCGGCGAGCATGCACGATGGCCTGTTCGATGCGGTCCTGGATGAGGTTGCGGTTGGGCAGGCCGGTGAGATCGTCATGGGTGGCCAGGTACTGGATGCGATGCTCGGCCCGCCTGCGCTCGGTGATGTCGCGGAAGGTCCAGATGCGCCCGTGGTAGTGCCCGTCCTTGTCGAGCACGGGCCCGGAATAGCGTTCGAGGACGGTGCCGTCCTTGAGCTCGACCACGCCGTGGACGACCTCGTCCCGGCTGGTCGCTACCGCGGTGAAGGTGCTCGTCGAGGTCTCCGGGTCCTTCACCTGGGCGACGGCCCAGGCGAACTGCCGCTGGTTGTCCGGGTCGGCCGCGATCTCAGGGGGGATCTTCCAAAGCTCGTTCAGGCGCTGGTTCTGGATGACCTTCCTGCCATCGCGGTCGACCACCAGGACGCCGTCTGGCGAACTCTCCACCTGCGCCACGAACCGCGCGGTCTCCTGGCGCAGCGCGTCCTCGATGCGTTTGCGCTCCTCGATGTCGAGCCCGATCCCCAAGAAGCCCTGTCGCCCGTCGTGCACGACGCGGATGCCGGTGAACAGGAAGGGGATCCTTCGCCCGTCCGCGAGCAGGTAGTCGGCCTCGACCTGGGACTCGCCCTTCTCGAAGACCTCGGCGATGCGACTGGCGACCAGTGCCCTCTCCGCCTCGGCGAAGAAGTCGAGCGGATGGAAGTTGTCCAAGGCCTGCAGGTCGTAGCCCGTGATCCTCTCCAGGTTCTTGTTCCAGCGCAACAGGCTCATGTCCTCGTCGAAGTGGTAGAAGACCCCAGGCAGGCTGTCGATCACCGCATCGGCGTAGTCACGTTCCTGGCGTACCCGCCGCTCGATGTCCTTGCGCGCGGTGATGTCCTGCATGGCACCGACCATGCGCAGGCTGCGTCCCGTCTCGTCGCGCAGCACGATCCCCCGGTCGAAGACCTCGACATAGCTGCCGTCGTCCAGGCGTAGCCTGTACTCATCGGTCCAGATCTCTTCACGCCCGTCGACCACCTGACGGATGTGCGCGAGCACGCGCTGGCGGTCCTCTGGATGGATGCGATCATCCCAAGACCAGTCGGCGGACCCGGCCAGAGCTTGGGGCTGCCTGAGCAAGGACTCGTAGTTCTCGTTCCTCCACTTCGCGCCGGTGATCACGTCCCATTCCCACATGGCGTCGCCGGTGGCTTGGGTGACGGCTTGGAAGCGGGCGAGGCTATCGCGTAGGGCCTGCTCCGTCGTCTTGCGCTCTGAGATGTCGGTGCCCACGCCGATGATGTGGGGCTTGCCGTTGCGCTCGATGCGTACGGCGGTGAAGAGGTAAGGGATGCGGCGCCCATCCTTGGTGGCGATCTCCACCTCGACCTGGGCGGCACCCACGTCGAAGGCCTCGGTCAACCTTCTGGTGACGGACTCCCTCTGCTCCTGAGGGAAGAAGTCACGCGGACGCATCACCGCGATCTCCTCGGGCCCGTAGCCGGTCACGCGCTCCAGGTTCTCGTTCCACCTCAGGAAGTGCCCGCTCTCGTCGTAATGGTAGACGATGCCTGGCAGGCCGTTCAGCACTGCTTCGGCGTACTCGTGCTCCTGTCGCCAGCGCTCCTCGATGGCCTTGCGTTCGGAGATGTCGCGGCAGATGGCCTGCACGATGAGTTTCCCATCGACGAGGTAGGAGACCGCGCTCACCTCGACCGGCACCTCGGTACCGTCCAGGGCGATCATCGTCTCTTCCAGCGCGGGTACCGAACCGGGCCCTTGCAACAGCGCCTCGATGCGTCGGCCGATCCGGCCGTGGTCGTCCGGATGGAAGAAGTCGAGCGACAGGCGCCCGAGCAGCTGCTCGGGACGATCCGCGCGCAGCAGCCGGAGCCCAGCATCGTTCACGAAGGTGATGGCACCCTCTTCGGTGAGGAGGATCACGTCGGGCGACATCTGGACCAGATCCTGGAAGCGCAGCTCGTTCTCCAGCAGGGACTGCTGCAACTGCTTCACGGCGGTGATGTCCGTATGGATGCCGATCAGCCGCACGGTGGTGCCGGAACTGTCCGGCACAGGCACGACGGTGGTGTCGACCCAGTAGAAGGAGCCGTCCTTGGCCCTGTGCTTGACCTCACCCTTCCAGGTCCGGCCACTGGAGACCGTCGACCACAGTTCTTGGAAGAGGCGCTCAGGGTTGTAGGCCCCGGTCAGCAGGCGGCGATCGGTGCCGAGGAGCTCCTCGCGGCTGTAGCGGGTCAAGGCGCAGAAGTTGTCGTTGGCGTAAACGATGGCTCCCTGCCCGTCGGTGATGGTGATCAGCGCGTGCTCGCCCAGCGCGGAGGTGAGATCGCCGACGAGCACATCAGGCGCTTCGGTACCAGCCGCCAAAGGCCCGGGCGCGGCGCCAGGCAGGTGCCCATGGGGGGATGGAGCCTTGGGCTTCACGGCGGGCTGCTCATGGGGCCACTCCGAGGGCGCTCCCTGTCCTTGGGGCGAAGGGTGCATTGCCTGCCGCGAGACGCCACCGCCCCTAAGCGGGCCGTTCGGCTTGATCGATGGTGCGATGATACCCCAACGGCTGTATGAAACTAGGGCAAGGCCCGCGGGTTCGAGCGGTGTATGCGGAGGGTGCCGGGGACGCCTATCCCGACTCTCCTGCACAACCTTGGGGTCCCTGGTCTGCGCTGCGGCCACCGCGCGCAGACCGCACTCCCTTAGAAAGCAACCAGCTTAGAAAGCAACCAGGCGCCAGGCGGCCGGCCAGCGCGCCTACGGCTGCCGAAGCCCGGCGCCTCTGGCGACACGGGCACGCCGCGGGCTCATCGACCACAACGACCGCCGTGGCCGCGGTTCTGCACGAGCGTAGGAATCGGCCAGGGCCAAGGCGCCGACCTCCACGTCGAAGGCTGCGGCAGATGACCGAGCGGCGCTGCTCAGCGCGGCCCGCCGCTGCGTCGGCAGCGCGGCCAGGATGGCTTCGCTCAGGTCGGCGGCCGTGGCAGCACTCAGCATCCCGTTCTCACCGCTGCGCAACAGATCGCGCGCTGCCGCCGAGTCGACGGCCACCACCGGCGTAGCTGCGGCCATCGCCTCGAGGAAGGTCATGGGTTGCACCTCGGAGACCGAGGCCGACACGAACAGGTCGGCGGCCAGCAGGTAGTCGGCCACCTTGGCGTGCTCGACCGGTCCGACCCAGCGCACCTGAGGGTGTGCGGAGGCCGTCAAGGAGGCACGCAGGGGTCCTTCGCCGACCATCATCAAGTGCAGGTCCGGCACGGCACGCTGCGCCGACGCGAAGGCCTGCAGCAGCATCGGCAGGCCCTTCTCGGCGCCCATGCGGCCGACGTAGACCAGCAGCGGCACCCCATCTGGCACGCCGTGGCGGTTCCGCAGCCCCGCATCGGGGGGCTGCCGGAAGCGCGCGAGGTCGACCGGGTTGGGCATCAGTTCGACCGGACCTTCGTAGCCGTATGCGCGTAGCATCTCGACCATCGCCTGCCCGGGTGCCAGCACGACGTCGGCCTGTTGTGCGAAGGCGCGGACATGCTGCTTGACCGCGCGGGCGGTCAGGCCTGCTGGCGTGGGCGAGTAGCCGACGTAGGCGTGGTACATGGTGTGCGCCGTGAACACGAGCGGAATGCCGAGACGGTGCGCCCATGACTTCGCGATGTGACCTGCCACGAAGGGGTGCATGGTGTGCAGGATGTCGAAGTCCATGATGGGCAGCATGTGGCTGGCCACCGGCCCGACGGGCAGCAGCAGGGGGTAGTCCGGCAGTCCGGCGACGTTGAGTGCTGGGAGTCGGATGACGCCCTGTGCGGGAACGGCCTTCGGGTGATGGGGAGCGAACACCCGCACCGTATGCCCAAGACGACGGAGGCCATCGACGAAGAGCGACGTCGACGTCGCCACGCCGTTGCGCGAGGGGGTGTAGGTGGCGGTGACGATCCCGATCCGCATGCTCGTTTGGTCACGCTCCCTAGTGACGGTGTCCCTACCCCACAGCGTCGATGCCTGTCCCAGTGTAGACGTACAGACCGGGAGGCAGGTGTCCCTTGGGTCGGAATGGGCAGTTCGAACCCCGGGGAGGGTTCGCTCTCGCCGATGTCCGGCTGACGCTGGAGGGATGAGCCATCCCCTAGCTTGCGCCGAAGCAGTCGCCCACGGCGTGAGCGATGCGGCATCGCCCCGCGCTGCCGGGCTGGCTACACGCCACGCGCCGCGAGCCCGGGACGAGCGCCGGCCTGTGCTAGCTGCGCTTCTGTCGGCCGCGCAGCCAAGCGACCACCGCGCCGATGAGGATGCCGGCGGTGAACAGCGCCAGCAGGTACCACAGGTACTGCAGCATCAGAAGCGGTAGATGGCCGCGATGCCGGTGTCGGTCGGCATGCGCTCCGTTGGCACGATGACGATCTCGGCCCCAGCCCTGCTGGCCAGCGCAGCCAGGTCATCGAGCACGTCGTCGACCTCCGGGTGGTTCATGTCACCCCAGGCAATCTCGCCGGTCGCAGGGTCGATACGGCCGGGCACCGTGCGCTCCGCCTCGATGAGCAGCGTGGCCACCCGCCCGGCGACGGCCGCACGCGCGACCTGCACCAGGTCGGCGTCGCCCGTGCCGTTGGCCCTTGCGGTGCCGAAGGCAGAGACGAAGCCGCCAAGGCGTTCGAGATAGTAGGGCTCCATGACCTGCCACGCCCGCTGTCGCAGTTCGTCGATGCCGAGCGCGTCAGGGTTGATGTCGATGCTGTCCTTGATCAGAAGGGGATTGCGACTAACCTGGTGGAAGAGGTGGTGATGCTCGGGCAGCGCGGCCAGGATGAGCGGCAGCTGCGCGGGCTGCGAGTGGCGCTCCAGCACCGCCCGGTCGACGGCGCGGAAGTAACGCTCGGCGTCGGAGTCCACCTCCTCAGCCTTGCCGCCATGGCCGTGGTGCATGGCCGAACTGCGCCCACCCACACCGCCGTAGGAGGCCACCTTGAGGTGGGGTTCGGTCAGTTCCTCGCCCAGCGCGTCTGTGATGGTCGCGGGCATGCCCTCACCGAGTTCGATCTCGTCCAGCACGTCGCGGTTGCCTTCGAACAGGCGCATGGCGCCGCGGCTGAGGCCGAGCACCTGGAAGCGGTCGGCCGACTGCAGGATGCGCATGAGCGGCTTGGTGTGCAGGGAGTCGGCGGCCACAGCCAGCTCGGGCACAGGGCGCTGCAGCCGGTAGTAGCGGAAGAGGTCCTTGCTGCCAAGCACGGCTAGGCCGTCCAGGGTGTGGTTCCAGAAGCGGCGATCGTCGGCCAGGGCAAGGAAGGGTGCCAGCAGGGGCTCGATCTCGCGCGTGGTGTAGCTCTGAAGCAGCGAGGTCTCCAGTTCCTTGACCAGGTTCTTGAAACGGATGGGGTCTTGCTGGTTGTCGGGATGATGGCGATGGGTGGGTTGGTAGAGGGAGAGGCAGGGCGGCTCGAGGTTGTCGAAGAGGCCGGCCGCGTGATCTTGCTCGAGGGTGTCCACGATCGTCACATCCGTTCCGGGCGGAGAATGAAGCACTCAGCCCCTTCCCATCAGCCTACTGGCCCATGCTTAGAGGTGCATGACCCGCCGCCCATGCAGGGCGGATGCCACGGCCTCCGCGGCGGTGGGGTGCTCGAAGACGAAGCCGTCGTCCTCCAACCTGGCCGGCTTCACCCGCTGGTCGCCGAGCAGCAACTCGTCTGCAGCGCTGCCCATCGCCAGGCGCAGCAGCCAAGCCGGGATCCTCCACCAGTGCGGTCGCCGTAACTGCGCCGCCAGGGCCCGGGTGACCTCCTGCGAAGCTGCGGGCGTGGGGCCGACCAGGTTGACAGGCCCGGCCAGCTGCGACCGGGTCAGGAGGTGGACGATGGCTGCGACCTCGTCGTGCAGGCTGATCCACGGCCAGGTCTGCGAGCCGCTGCCGATGGTGGCGCCCCCACCCCACCGGGTCGCCGTGGCGAGTGGCGCCAACGCGCCATCGGCGGCGATGACCAGGCCGGTGCGCAGATGCACCACCCTGCTGAAGCCCTCGGCCGGCTGCGTGGCAGCTTCCCAGCGCTCGACCACCTCGGCGAGGAAGCCGGTGCCGACTTCGCTGCTCTCGGTCAGCGTCTCACCTGGCCGATGCCCGTAGAAGCCTGTGGCCGAGGCGTTCAGCCAGACGCTCGGCGGATTGGAGGAGGCGGCGATCGCGCTGGCGAGCGCAGCGGTGCCGATGACCCGGCTGTCCAGGATCTTGCGGCGGTAGGCGGCCGTCCAAGGCAGTCGTGAGAGTGGTGCGCCCGACAGGTTGACCAGGGCTTCCGACCAGGCGACAGCGTCGGCAGGGACGAGCCCATCCTCCGGCGCCCAGAGGTAGGTCTGTGGATCGCCGACGGACCTTCGGACGAGGGCCCGCACCTCGTGGCCGGCGCCCTCCAGCGCCCTGCGCAGCTCGCTGCCGATCAGGCCGGATGCGCCGGCGATGAGCACCTTCATGCCCACTGGCCTGCCGATGCCTCGACGCAGACGGTGATGTGCGGCTCGCCTCGCATGTCTCGATGATAGACCTCCACTCTTCTCATCCCCATGGGACGATTCCCATCTACGCCGCGCCTACCCTCGTCACAACGCCAGGGACATCCGAAAGGCGGACCGGCTGCCCCGCCTTGGCGACTCTTCAAGGAGGCAACGACATGGCCAGCTTCAACGGTTCCATCGAAGTCAACGCACCCATCTCCCTCACCTACGGCTTGTTCAGCGAGTTCGAGCGCTTCCCCACCTTCATGGAAGGCATCGAGGACGTGAGGCGCATCGGGCATGACCGCATGTACTGGCGCGCCGAGATCGCCGGCCGCGAGGAGGAGTGGGAAGCCCTCGTCACCGAGGAGCGACAGGACGAGAAGATCGCCTGGAAGAGCGTGGCCGGAGCGACGAACGCAGGCTCGGTGACCTTCGACAAGATGGACGCCGACACCACAAGGGTCACCCTCCATCTGGAGTACGAGCCGGAGGGCTTCATCGAGAACGTCGGCGCCGCCTTGGGTGTGGTCAACGGGCGCATCCGCGGCGACCTGAACCGCTTCAAGGCCTTGGTCGAGTCGGGTGGCCAGCTCGAAGCGGATCATCCTGCCTGGGCCGGCTGGCGTGGCCGCTACCCCAGCGACCCCTTCGATCCCTCTGCCTACCCCCGCGACCCGCTGGCCAGCCACCCCAGTCCGGCCAGGCCGCACGCCGTCCCTCCCCTCGAGGCCGTGAGCCCGACCACGGACCCCTTCGCGCCCGGCTTCACACCGGCACCGCACATCGCCGGTGACGTGCCTCTGGACGACCGCCTGGCCCATGAGGACCGACGGCTGCGCGAGAACGAGGACGCCGACCCCGTCGGAGGCGCCAGGGGCTCCGACCGCGGCTCCAGACGGGCCTAGGCTTCCGCCTCACTGCGGAGGACATCGTTCATCGTCGCCCGCCCTACCCGGCCGGTCCCCCGGCCGGGTAGACTGATGCCAGCGATACCCCACCCCAGGAGGGGTGAGTCAAGGAGATCCCCATGATCGAGCTGAAGGTCGAAGGCATGTCCTGCTCGCATTGCGCTGCCACCGTCGAGAAGGCCCTGAGCGACGTGCGTGGCGTCCGTTCGGTGGCCGTGGACCTGAGCCGCGGCACCGCCAAGGTCGAGGGCGAAGCTCCTGTGGAGACCTTGGTCGCCGCGGTCACGGCAGAAGGCTACCGGGCGGCGCCATCGGCATCGGCATGAGCCCGGTGGAGGGGCCGGTTACCGAAGTGTCGCCCGCCGAGAGGTCGGCAGCGGCCCACAGCCACGGTGCTGCCGGCGACGCCTGCCTGCACCTCGACCCGGACACCCGGCGCGACGTGGCCCTGCGCCTCAAGAGCGCCAAGGGGCACTTGGAAGGCGTGCTGCGCATGCTCGAGGACGAGGGCGTCTACTGCGTCGACGTCATGAAGCAGGTCAGCGCCGTCCAGGGAGCCCTGAGCAAGGTCAACGACAAGGTGCTGCGGGCCCACGTCCGCGACCACGTGGCCACCTCGGCCCAGCGCGGCGACACAGAGCACCTGGTCGAGGAACTGATGGAAGCCCTGAAGTACCGCCTGTGAGCCAGGTCGTGAACCTGCCCGTTCAGGGGATGACCTGCGCGGCCTGCGTGGGACGCGTGGAGCGGGCGCTGCTCAAGGTGGATGGCGTGGTCGACGCCACTGTCAACCTGACCACAGAGAAGGCCAGCGTCACCTTCCGTCCGCAAACCGTGGACGTCCTGCGACTCAAGGACGCCATCCGCGGCGCGGGCTACCAGGTGCTGGAGGCAGCAGACGGAGCCGACCTGGCGGAGGCCGAGGCTCGGCTGCGCGTCCAGGAGCTGGCAAGGCTCAGGACCAGCCTGTGGATCGCCGCCGCCTTCACCGCGCCGCTGATCCTGTTGGTCATGATCCCCATGGCCGTGCCTGCGCTCGATGCCTGGCTGATGCGCTTCGTCTCGATGCGGACGATCGTCCTCCTCTCCTTCGTGTTGGCCACGGTGGTGCAGTTCGGCCCCGGCCTGCGCTTCTACCGCAGCGGCTGGCCTGCCCTGCTGCAACGCTCACCCGACATGAACTCTTTGGTCATGATCGGCACCACCGCCGCCTACGGCTACTCGGTGGTCGCCACCTTCTTCCCCCGGCTGCTGCCGGCGGGCAACCTGCACGTCTACTTCGAGGCCTCGGCCGCCATCGTCACCCTGGTGCTGGTGGGCCGCTACCTCGAGGCCTTGGCCAAGGGGCGCAGCAGCGCGGCCATCAAGAAGCTGCTCGGTCTGCAGGCCAAGACCGCCATGGTGCTGCGGGACGGGCAGGAGCGCGAGCTGCCCTTGGCCGATGTGGTCATCGGCGACGTGGTGCTGGTGCGCCCCGGCGACAAGGTGCCGGTGGATGGCCGGGTGCTCTCGGGCTCCTCCTATGTGGACGAGGCGATGGTGACGGGGGAGTCCCTGCCGGTGCAGAAGGGGGTTGGTGACGAGGTGGTAGGTGGCACCATCAACAAGACGGGTGCCTTCCGCTTCACCGCCACCAAGGTGGGCGCCGACACCCTGTTGGCGCAGATCATCCGCATGGTGGAGGAGGCCCAGGGTTCCAAGGTGCCCATCCAGACCTTGGTCGACCGGGTGGTGAACTACTTCGTGCCGGTGGTCATGGCGGTGGCCCTGCTCACCTTCGGCCTGTGGTTGGCTTTCGGCCCCCAGCCGGCCACCACCTTCGCATTGGTCAACGCCGTGGCGGTGCTGATCATCGCCTGCCCATGCGCCATGGGGCTGGCCACGCCCACCTCGATCATGGTGGGCACCGGCCGCGCAGCCGAGATGGGCGTGCTGTTCCGTCATGGCGCCGCGCTGCAGACGCTGCAGCAGACCAGCATCATTGCCCTCGACAAGACGGGCACCCTCACCGAGGGGGCGCCGCGGCTCACTGACTTCGTCATCGCCGACGGCCCTGATGGCGACGCGGACGCCGACGAGCTGCTGCGCCTGGTGGCGTCCGTTGAGCAGGACTCCGAGCACCCCATCGCCGAGGCCATCGTGCGCGCGGCGCGCGAGCGGGGTCTGCTGCTGCCCATGCCGGAGGCCTTCGAAGCCCTGCCCGGCTACGGGGTGCAGGCCACGGTGGAAGGCCGCTTGATGCAGGTGGGCGCCGACCGCTACATGCGCAGGCTCGGCATCGACGTGGCCAGCCTGGCCGACGTGGCCGAGCGCCTTGCAGACGAGGGGAAGACGCCGCTCTACGCGGCGATGGGTGGCAGGTTGGTGGCGGTGGTGGCGGTGGCCGACCCCATCAAGGCCTCAACGCCACACGCCATCCGTGCGCTGCATGAGCTGGGCCTGCGCGTGGCGATGGTCACCGGCGACAACCGGCGCACCGCCCAGGCCATCGCGCGGCAGCTGGGCATCGACGAGGTGCTGGCCGAGGTGCTGCCCGACGGCAAGGTGGAAGCCGTGATGGCGCTGCAGGCGCAGGGTGGCAAGGTGGTCTTCGTGGGTGACGGCATCAACGACGCCCCGGCGCTGGCGCGTGCCGACGTTGGCATCGCCATCGGCACCGGCACCGACATCGCCATCGAGTCGGCCGACGTGGTGCTGATGTCAGGCGACCTGCGCGGCATCCCCAACGCCATCGGCATCTCCAAGGCCACCCTGCGCAACATCAGGCAGAACCTCTTCTGGGCCTTCTTCTACAACGCCGCCCTGATCCCCGTGGCCGCCGGGGTGCTGTACCCGGCCTTCGGGATCCTGCTCAGCCCGATCCTGGCTGCTGCGGCCATGGCCCTCTCCAGCGTCTTCGTGCTCAGCAACGCCATGCGCCTGCGTAGCTTCGCTCCGCCGATGACGACCGAGCCGCCCGCCCCGCGAGGTGGCTCAGCCGAGGTCGCGACGGCCTGAGCCCGAGCCGGCGGCCGCGCATCGGAAGGAACTAGGCTCATGGCCTTGGGTGGCCGTTCAGCCCAGCACCACCGGAACGCCGAGGAAGCGTCCGTAGCGTTGGGCAGCCGCTTCCAGGACCCGCAGCTGCCTTGGCTCCGGTGCCCATCCGGGCAGGAGCTCGGCGGTGACGCCCTCGCGTCCGACGACCCGCCGCCAAGCGCCGACCACCCTGCCGTCGAGCAGGACCACGTGGTTGAGCAGGTTGCCCATGGCTACAAGGCGTCGGCTGTTGGCGTCGTCCACCACCGCGCTCCAACCCTTGTAGCTGCTCAGGTATTCGTCGTAGATCGACAGCAGGTGCGCGGTGGGGGAGGGCTCGGCCTCGGCTGCGACACCCTCCGGCCACCAGTAGGCGGCGCCCTCGTGCTGCTCCTGCACCAGGCCGTGCTTGGCGGCCTCCAAGCCACGACGGCAGTCGCTCAGCGTGAGGCCGGACCACTTCGCCATGTCGTGCACGGTCGCCGGACCCCTGGCTGCGAAGTAGCGCGCCGCGAGCTCGGCCAGGCCCTGGTCACGGTCCAGCTGCCGCCGCAGGGGAGCCCGCTGGTCGAGCAGGGCGTAGCTGTGCTGCTTGCCCATGCGCGGCCCGCTGCAGATCAACCCGTCCAGTTCGGCATGCATCAGGATGTAGCCCATGCGCAAGGAGCCCGTGGTGACGATGCCCGCAGCCTCCAACGCAGCCCTGATCTCGTCGCGCGGCAGTGGGCCGCGCGCCTCCAGCGCCTCGACGATGACCCGGTCGCTGCGCGCCAGAGCGGCTGGGTCCAGCTCCAGCTTGCGGTAGTAGGTGGCGTTCTGCGCCTGGACCCGCGGGGCGGTCAGGGCCAGCAGCCAGCCGATGTCGTCGGGGCAGACGAAGTGCCAGGTCGGACGGAGCAAGTGGGTGCGCAGGATCCGGCCTTCGTCGAAGGCTGCATCCACCTCGGCGTCGCTGACCCCGGTGCAGCGGATGCCCAGCGTCCACTTGGCGCCGGCATAGTCCTGCGACTGCACGGCCGTGAGGTGGCGCAAGGCCTCCTCCGGCTGTCGGTAGGTACCTCGCCCGATGGCTTGCGAGGCCAGCCGCTGCCGGATCAGGTCCATGGGCAGAGTCTAGCCAGGCCGGGACGCGGACACCGGAGGCTGGTGCCTTCGGGCTCGCGGTCGTGCAGGCGATCCTCATCCGTTCCACTGATAGCCCACTGATGCCCCCTTGCCTAAGGTTCCCCAACCCCGCATCGGAGGAACGAGCGATGGAGCATCCAGCGAAGCAAGGACGGCCTACCCCGACCCATCTCCGGAGCTTGGCGCTCACAGCGGCCGTTGCCTGCACCTTGACCGCCTGCGGCGCGGGGCCCGGCCCTCTCGGCAGTCTCGACGCCTTCGTCGCCGACTTGCCTGGTTGGGAGGTCGTCGCGCCCCCGGTCACCGAGACCACGGGCGTGCCGACGGGGCAGCCGCCGGTGGTCACCGAGGAGACGGCAGAGTCAGGCGCCGTCTACACCTGCACCACCACCCCCTACAGCATCAGCAAGAACCCAGGCGAGATGGCGCTGTACAACCCGGACGCCTCCGTGCTCTGGCCGGGTGCACTCATCCGCGGCGGCTCACACCTGACCGTCGGCTCGCTGGAGCCGCTGGCCATCGCCCGCGAACGGCGGGCGCCCCTTGGCATCTCCATCCAGGGAGGTGGTGTCCTCGGTATCCCGGGTGGTGTCAGCACCGTGGTCCATCAGCCTGCTGGCAGCACCGTTCGCGAGGGCATCAACCAGCTCGTGGCCAACGCCTTGGGTGCCGAAGTCGCCGTTGGCGCCGGCGCCAGCTCCTTCACATCGGTGGAGAGCCACAGCGCCACGCAGGCCTTGCTCAGCCTTGGGCTCGACGCGCGTTACCTTGGCGCCGAGGTGTCCGCCTCGCTGGACTACAGCAAGGATCTCAACCAGAGCACCTACACCGCCTACTTCGTGCAGCGTCTGTTCACCTTGGCCATCGACCTGCCCGAACGGCCGTCCTCGCTCTTCGCCACCGACGTCAGCGGCGCCGATCTGGCTTCCCTCGGCGTCTCTGCCAACAACCTGCCGCTGTACATCGACAGCGTCTCCTACGGCCGTATCCTCATGTTCTCCTTCACCTCCACCGACCGGCGCGAGCGCATCGAGGCGGCCCTCGAGTTCTCCTACAACGCCGTCGTTGGCGGTGTCGACGGCTACAGCGAGGCCCAGCTCCGCGAGACCCTGTCCACCGCGCGCATCGACGTGTTCGCCTTGGGTGGTCCGAACACGGGTGTACAGAACCTGATCCGTGACGGCGACCTGGCGTCCTACTTCGAGGCGCCGCTGGCCATCAACCAGGTCGAGCCGATCTCGTTCACGGTGCGCAACCTCGGCGACAACCGCCTCGCCAAGGTGGGTGACGTCACCGCATACGAGGTGCGCGAATGCCTGCCGCTGAACGGCGGCCTGCCGCAGCCGATCCATTGGTGGCCAGCGGACGGCACCACCGACGATGCGGCCGGCGACGTGCCGCTTGGCGGCTTCGGCGGGGGCTACGGCGCGGGTTGGAACGGGTCCGATCCCGGCAACCAGTCCTTCGTCCTGAACGGTGACCAGCTCTACCTGAACACCTTCCCGACGATCCAGGTCGTGCCGACGGCAGGCGTGTTCACGGTGAGTGCGTGGATCAACCCGCGGACCATCGACGGCGTACGCACCATCATCAGCCAGGTGGGTGGGAACCTGCTTCCCGGCGACTTCGGCTTCCGGCTGCGGGGTACCACCGGCAACGGCTACCTGGACTTCTGGCGCCGCCCGAGCGCGGACAGCACCTCGGTCGATGCGGTGTCGACCAGCTTCATCGTGCCGAGGAACGTCTGGACGCACGTGGTGGCGGTGTACGGCGCCACCGGTGGCGGGGACGGCAACATGCGCATCTACGTTGACGGCGTGCTGAGAAGCGCCGACGTCATCACCAGCGTCTACCTCCCGGGTCAGTTGGAAGGCAGTGCCAGCCTCACCATGACCCGGATCGGTTCGAGCGAGCTGTACGCGCCTGGCGGTACCGGCGCCTCCGGTCCGCGCTTCGCCTACGACGGCTCGGTTGACGAGGTCATGGTCTTCGACCGCGCCCTCAGTGGTGAGGAAGTGCTGGCGATGTACCAGAACTTCGAATCCTACCGACCCTGAGATCCTGACAGCACCGGAGCGCCGCTAGGCGCACTGCGCCGTAGCGCTCCGCCCATCACCTGGCAGCTGCCTGCTTTCGCCGACGGCTTATCTTGTGAACCATGTCGGCCGAGCTGAGGTTGCTGGGCCCTCCTCGCATCCGGAAGGGGGCGACCTGGATGGACCTGCCGATGCGGCAGAGCCTGCTCCTCGGGGCCTACCTGGCCTACCGCGAGGGCTGGGTCGGCCGTGACGAGTTGCTCGGCGTGTTCTGGCCCGACGAGGACGAGTCGACGGCCAGGCACAACCTCAGCCAGCTCGTCTACCACTGCAGACGCCAGCCCTGGTTCGGCGGTCTCGAGGCAGAGCGGACGCGCCTGCGTTGGCGCATCGACTCCGACGTGCAGCTCTTCCGTGCGGCCTTGGGTACGGGCGCCTGGCACGATGCCATGGCGCTGTACCGGGGTCCGTTGCTCGAAGGGGCGCCCACCGGGCTGTCGCTTGGTTTCGAGGCCTGGCTCGAGCGGGAGCGCGAGACCCTCCATGGGGCATGGCGGGACGCCGTGCTCGAGGTGGCCGGGGCCTACGAGCGCGAAGGTCGCTGGTCGGACGCCGTGGCCAGGCTGCGGTCGGTGCTGGCGCAGGACGCCCTGGCCGAGGATGTGCTGCAGGCCTACCTCCGCTGTGCCGGACCTGCCGGCCAGAGGGATGTCGCGCTGCGTGCCTTCGAGACCTTCCGGGCGCGGCTGCGCGCCGAACTCGACATGGCGCCGCTCGAGGCGACGCTGCGGTTGGCCGAAGGCCTGCGGAGCCCGGAGGCCACGCAGGGGCAGGCGGTGAACACAAGCGAACCTGTGTGGGCGGCGCCTGAGCAAGATCTGGGCCACCAGCATCCAGTCGGCGATGGGGGCGCGGTGACCTTGTGCCGCAACTTCCCCGCACCTTTGACATCCTTCGTCGGCCGCGAGGCGGAACGCGAGCGGCTCGAAGCGATGCTGACGGAGGATGGCGCGCGTCTGATCACCCTGCTCGGCCCGGGTGGCAGCGGCAAGACGCGTCTGGCCATCGAGGTGGCGCAGCAAGCTGCTGCCAGCTTCCGCGACGGTGCGCTGTTCGTGGCGCTGGCCGAGACCGCCGACCCCACGCTGCTGACGCACGCTTTCTTGGATGCGCTCGAGCTTCAAGCGCCTGCCGGCCGCTCGGCCGAATCCTTCCTCCTCGAATGGTTGGCGCCAAGGGCCCTGCTGATGGTGGTGGACAACCTCGAGCATCTGTTGGACGGCGCGGGCTTGGTGCCGGAGCTGCTCGGCGCCTCACCGGGCTCGGCCGCACTGGTTACCTCCCGTGAGCCCCTCGATGTGCACGGCGAGGTGTTGGTCGAGGTCGCCGGGCTCGCCTACCCGACCTCCGTCGATCAAGCCATCGAAGGCTTCGACGCCGTGAGCCTGTTCCTGCGCAGTTCTCGCCGGGCCAACCCGAGCTTCTTGCCGACCGCCGACGACCGCGCCGACATCGTGCGCATCTGCCGTGCGTTGGAGGGGATGCCGTTGGCCATCGAGCTGGCGGCCGCATGGATGCGGCGCCTGCGGCCAGGCGAGGTGGCCACCGCACTCGAGGCCGGCCTCGACCTGCTGGCGACGACGCACGCGGACGTGCCGTCGCGGCACCGCAGCGTTCGCGCCACGCTGACCCACTCATGGTCTCTGCTCAGCGATGAGGAGCGAGCAGCCTGGACCGCCACCGCGATCTTCCGCGGCGGCTTCACCAAGGACGCCGCCGACGCGGTCACCGGGGCCAGCCTGCGCACGCTGCTGGCCTTGGTGAACAAGTCGCTGCTTCACCGCAGCAGCGACGGACGCTTCTTGCAGCTGGTGGTGGTCAGGCAGTACGGCTTCGAGCTGCTGGAGGCCGAGCCAGCTCGCCACGCCGAGGCGGCGGCGCGCCACGCCGATCACTTCGCACAGTTGGCCCTCCAGGCGGCTGCGGGTCTGGAGGGCGGGGACCAGGCGGTGTGGCTGGGCCGCTTGGCGGCTGACCACGAGAACCTGCGGATCGCGCTCGACCGGCTACGACGTTCAGGGCAGGAGGAAGCCGCCCTCCGCATGGCGAACGCCCTGCTCCGCTACTGGTGGCTGCACGGCCACTACCAGGAGGCTCGAAGCGTCTTCATCTCGCTGCTGCAGATGAGCGACGACCGCAGCGCCTTGCGTGCCACCGCTCTGTCGAACGCCGGCTCGGTGGCGCGCCTGTGCGAGGACTTCGCTGCAGCCCGCAGCCTCTTGGAAGATGCCATGGCGATCCAGCGCGAGCTCGATGACCCGGCAGCCCTGGCCGCCACGATCGGCAATCTGGCCAACCTGCTTCGTCTGCAGGGTGAGTACGGGGAGGCGGAGCACTCGATGCAGGAGTGCCTGCAGCTCTTCCGGCAGGTCGGCGATCAGCGCAGGGTGGCCAACACCCTGAACAACCTCGGCGCCCTCGCCTCCTACCGGAACGATCCAGTGGCTGCCGAGGACTGGTATCAGCAGGCCCACGACGCTGCGACCGAAGCCGGTGAGGAACTGGTGGCAGCCATGACACTGGGCAACCTGGCGCAATCGGCCATCGACAGGGGCGACCTGGACCGGGCGTCTCGGCTGCTGGACGAGGCGCGGGTAGCCTTCGAGCGACTGGGCTACCAGGTCGGGTTGGCCGTGACCGACCAGAGCCTAGGCGATCTGGCGATGCGGGCCGAGGATCCGGCCGGGGCGCGGGTCTGCTACGTACGGGCGGTGCGGCGTTTCGTGGATCTCGGTGACCAACGCGGCATCGCTGAGGTGTTGGCGAGCATGGCCGCGGTGGCGATGGCCGTGGGGGACGTCGAGTTGGCGTTGCGCTGCGTCGGTGCTGCGCAGGCCCAGCACGAACGCCTTGGCATCGTCATGTCCATCGGCGGGCGTGAGGACTTGGAGCGCCATGTGACCGCTGCGCGTGAGCGACTGGGCGAGGCCGGGTGCGCGGCGCATCTGGGCGTCGGCGCGCGGTTGACGCAGGCGGGGATGGTGGCGCTGGTGGGTGGTGAAGGATAGGAGCCACCTGCCTGCCGCGCCCTGTCTACCGTCGCTCGTTGAGGCGCGCGTAGGCCTCGTTGATCTGCCTCATGCGTGCCTCGGCGAGCGCCCTGAACTCCGGCGCCAGGTGGGCCACCTTGTCGGGATGGTACTGCTTGACCAAGTCCAGGTAGGCAGCCCGGATCTCGGTGCTGGAGCTGGATGGACTGACGCCGAGGATCTCGTGCGGTGTCCACTGTGGCCCGGTGTGCGGCCGATGATCCCGCTGCGATGTCCTGGGCTCGGGCTTTGGCGGGCCGGGAGCACCTTGGCCGGCTGACGAGGCCTCGGCCGACGTCGCCCGCGACCGACGCGGCCACGCTGTGAAGACCCACCAGAGGAGGGCAGGCAGGAGGAGGAAGCGCATCGGCGGGTTGCGGATGGCTGCTAGGAGGACGACGAGCACGACCAGGCTCGGATAGCCGAGGCTAGCGAGGAGAGGGCGTCGCTGAGAGCCTGTCACGACGAGACCTACCAGCCCAGGGCTGCGTTCCGCAGCTCCGAAAGTTCCTCAGAGCTGACGGGCTGCGGGAGCCCAGGCCTCTCACCGTCCGCGGTCACCGCCACATAGGCAGCAACCAGGTCGCTTGGCAACGCTGCTGAACCATCTGCACGACGAGCAACGAGCACCATCACGGGCATCCAGCGATCAGCCACCAGCATGTGCTGACCTCGGATTCCCCATGTGACCGGCATCTGCTCAAGCCCCAACGGTCCAAGGTGGTCAACCTCGAGGCAGCTTCCCCCGCTCTGTGTACGAACCCCGCTGAAACCACCATCACTCGTGCTGCCGGTTGCTACGAAGCCCACCCATGGTGCCCTATCGCATCGGATGGTGACGACCTGGAGAGCGGCGAAAGCCAGCCGCACATCCGTCACCTCGCTGTCGGGACCCATGTCAAGTTCATACAGAACCGATGCGCCATGCAAGAAGACGACATGAACCGTCAACCCTGCCGGCACTTCGTCGATGAGGACGACGACTTCAGGTGCTACCTCATCCCACACGGATGTCGGATGCTGAAGACCCTCGAAGCTGAACGTCTGGCCAGCAGCCATGGTGGCCGATAGAAGCACGACAACCGCACCGAGGACGGCACCCCATCGACGGGTGGCATGGCAGGATTCACGACTTCCAATGTCGATGTCGTCCCTCCGCTCTTCATCAGATACCCAGGCTTCGATCAACCGTTGAGAGGACTCAGATCGCTGCGTTGTTCGCCTCACTGTGTTGCAGGCGCGCCCGCGTCATGGTGCGCCAGCTGACCAATGCGTCGCCACATGGCTTGACAGTCGGCGGCACGGCCTGTACATTACCTATCAGTTATGCAACTGACCGGTAATGGACAAAGCAACCCTGCGCACCTCGATGCGGTCTTCGGCGCCTTGGCCGACCCCACCAGGCGCGCCATCCTCGCCCGCCTGGCGGAAGGGGAGGCCTCGGTGACCGAACTGGCCCAGCCCTTCTCGCTCAGCCAGCCGGCCATCTCCAAGCACCTCAAGGTGCTGGAGCGCGCCGGCCTCGTGTCCATCGGCCGCGACGCCCAACGGCGCCCAAGGCGCATCGAACCAGCCCCCCTGGCCGAAGCCAACGCCTACCTCGAGCGCTACCGCGAGGTGTGGGAAGCCAACTTCGGCAGGTTGCAGACGCTGCTGCGCTCGCTACAGCTCGAAGAGAGCGACACCTAGGAGGTCTCATGCAGAAGGTCAGTCCTTTCCTCTGGTACGACGACGACGCCGAGGAGGCGGTGGACTTCTACGTCTCCGTATTCCCCAACGCCAAGAAGGGCAAGGTGAGCGGCCCGCCTGGCATCGGCCAAGGGGTGTCCTTCGAGATCGAGGGCCAGCATCTCACCGCCTTCAACGGCGGCCCCCAGTTCAAGTTCAACGAGTCCATCTCGCTCTACGTCGACTGCCAAGGTCAGGAGGAGGTCGACTACTACTGGTCGCGGCTGGTCGAGGGCGGGGAGGAGTCCAGGTGCGGCTGGCTCAAGGATCGCTACGGTCTGTCATGGCAGGTGGTGCCACGGGAGTTGCCGGCCATGCTGGCCGACCCCGACCGCGAGAAGGCCAACCGGGCCATCCAGGCCATGCTGAAGATGAACAAGCTCGACATCGCGACCCTGAAGGAGGCGTACGAAGGATGATCGCCCTGCCGAAAGTAGAGATCGTGAGCGCCAAGGACGGTGTGCTCGAGATGGCCACCGACATCGCCGCGCCCCGCCGGTTGGTCTTCCGTGGTCTGACCGAACCCACCCTCATCCGCCAGTGGCTGCTTGGTCCCGATGGCTGGGACATGCCTGTGTGCGAGGTCGACCTACGGGTCGGTGGCGGCTACCGCTACGGCTGGTCGCACCCCGACTACCCCGCTTTCGAGATGAGCGGCGTCTACCAGGAGATCGAGCCACCCGAGCGCATCGTGCACACCGAGGTCTACGAGGGCAACTCGGCGCTCATCACCACGGTCCTCAGCGAGGTGGACGGCAAGACGAGGCTGGCGATGACGATGGTCTTCCCCTCGCAAGAGGCGCTCGAAGCCACCGTCCAGACCGGCATGACCACGGGCATGACCCGCAGCTACGAGCGGCTGCAGGAGCTGTTGGCGACTGGTGTCTGAAGGTCGCGCAGCGGTGGACGCCTACATGGCGGCGCTCGACCATCCGCTGAAGGCGGAGATCGAAGCGATCAGACGGCTCATCCTCGACGTCGGTGACGGCGTCGAGGAGAGCGTCAAGTGGAACGCACCCTCCTTCTCGCTCGGGTCAGGAGGCGAGCACTTCGCCACCTTCCACCTGCGGCGGCCGGGGGTGGTGCAGGTGGTGCTCCACAGCGGGGCGAAGAAGCGGGCGGCACCGCTCGCCATGGACATCCCCGACCCGCAGGGGCTGTTGGCCTGGCAGGCCAAGGATCGGGCGATCGTCGGGTTCACCGACAGCGAGGACCTCGCGGCCAAACGCGCGGACTTCGAGGCGATCGTGCTGGCCTGGGCAGACGCGCTTCGGACGGCGGCATGAGACCGCGTCGGCCACCGTCCGGCGCGACGCCACCGCCCACGCCCAGCTTGCAGCTCAAGACCTTGTTCCTGCTGGATGCACGTGGTCGAATCGTCTCCACGCGTGAACCGCGGGCAAGCCCGGGCCCCATGTTCTCGCTCATCCGCGGCGCTGGCGCCTGTGCATGGGCGGTGCACAGCCTGGTCGAGGATGACCTGGCGCAGGAGCTGCAGGGCCTTGCCAGCCTGGAGCCGCCTTCTGACCGATGGCTCGAGGCCCCCGTCCATGCCGATCACTACCTGTCCCTGCTCGCTGGCCACCACCTCCGGTGGGGACCGGCTTTCGCGTTCCCCACTGACCTCGTCGAGGACGACGGCGTGACGGTCGTCCACGACGTGGCGCAGCTCGACGAGGCCTTCGATGGCTGGACCAACGAGGAGTTGGCGGGACGCTCGCCGGTACTGGGCGTGGCCCAGCATGGAAGGGTGGTCAGCATCTGCTTCTGCGCAAGGCGCAGTGAGGTGGCGGCCGAGGCCGGGCTCGAGACGGCGCCCAGCTACCGTGGCAGAGGCTTCGGTCCCCGCGCGACGGCGGCCTGGGCACGGGCCATCCGCGACTCGGGGAGGACACCGATCTACAGCACCTGGTGGAAGAACGAGGCCTCCATGGCTGTGGCGAGGAAGCTCGGTCTGCAGACCTTCGCGGTCGACTGGGGTCTGACGGCGCCGGGCTGAGGGATCGCGCCAAACCGGCCGCTCCTCAGTGGATCCGCCCTTGGACCAACTGCACCTTCAGCCCACCGCTTGAGACCGTTCGCACCATGGAGACCTGGACGCCGGCGCGCCTGTTGAACAGCTCGGCATGCATGGTCAGGAAGGCGAAGTCCCAGGCGTCACGCGCGGCCAGGCAGCGGTCCAAGAAGCGCTCGATGGTCCGAGCCGCCCGCGCCCTGTCGCCCAGGCGCACGCCGTAAGGCAGGTTGCCGACCAGCAGCCCGTGCCGGGCGCCGAAGGCGTCCAGGTCGATGGCCGTGCTGTCGCCCTGGTGCAGTTCCACCGCTGCGTAGTCGTCGCTGGCGAGGTTATGGCGGGCGGCGCTCAGCGCTGCCGGCTCGATCTCGACCCCGATCAGGCGGACGGGTGGGTCGGTAGAAGAGCGACCGACGGCCTCAGCCGCCGCTTGCCGCTGGACCTCGCGCCAACGCCCTGGCCGATGCCAGCCTGCCTGCTCGAAGGAGAAGCCGCGTGCGCGGCCGGGCAACCGCCCGCTGACGATGTCTGCGGCCTCGACGAGCAGCGTGCCGCTGCCGCAGAAGGGGTCGAGGATCAGGTCGTGGTCACGGTAGCCGCCGAGCACCACCGCCGCCGCCAGGGTCTCGCGTAGCGGGGCTTCGTGCACGTGGCGGCGGATGCCGCGGCGGTGGAGGTGCTCGCCGCTGCTGTCGAGACTCACGGTGCAGCGGTCGGCGAGCAGTCGCAGATGGAACACCAGGTTCGCCTCCTCGGTGCGTCGTGGCAACGAGCCGAGGTCGCGCATGCTGCGTTCGATGGCCTGCGCCGCGGTGCGCATGACGGCGTCACCGGTGCTCAGAGCGGAGCTGCGGCTGCTCAGGCGCAAAGCGTAGTCGGCTGCTTGACCCAAGTGGATCTCCCAAGGGATGCGCCGGAGGTGATCGAAGAGCATGGCAGGCGTGCTGGCGTGGAAGTCGGCCAGCCGCAGCAACACGCGGTTGGCGGTCCGCAGCACCAGGTTGGCGCGCATGATCTCATCAGGACCGAGACGAAGGCTGACGCCTCCGCGCTCGACGACCGGGCTGGTCGCTCCCGTGGCGTCCCCCGGTGTGGGTGCCCCATCCGTCGCGGCCCCCTCCACCGCGGCACCCTCCGTGGCGACGGGTGGCACGAAGCCGCCGGCACGCAGCTCCGCCAACAGCAGCTGCTCCAAGCCCGGCGCGCAAGGGATGAAGCAGTCGAAGGGCCCGGCCAGCCACCAGCGCTTGACGCGGCGCTCAAGGGCGCGGGCGCTCAGGGGCGTGGGGGAGGGCTCGCTCAAACGGAGGAACCCTGCACAGCGGCCAGCGACTTGAGCCGCTGATAGGTCTCCTCGCCGCCGTGCCCCCCACGCCGGGGGTCGTCCAGGTCGCGGCCGGCGAGCAGGGCGTCGAGAAGACGCCGGTCGGCGTCAAGACGCTCGATGGGCCGGTCGGTGGGTGCACCGTGGCCGGGGATCAGGAAGCGAGCGCGCTCCACGTAGGGTGCCAGGATGTCGAGGGCCGCCAGGTAGGCGGGCAGGTCGTCCGGGCCGAAGGGCAGGGGCATCTCCAGGTCGCTCAGCATGTCTGCGGCGATCAGCAACCCTCGCTCGGGCAGCCACAGCGCGCCGTGGCCGGGGGCGTGACCGTCGTGCACGATCACCTCGATCTCCTCGGCAGGGCCGTCCGGACCGAAGGGCTCGGGCAGGCGGTCACCGGCGAGTGGCCTGACCTTGGCGAAGACCTCGCCGACGACCTCGGCAAGGGCTTCCCCCAGGTTGCGCCGCAGCGACTCGGCATTGGCCGCGGCCACCTCCACCGTCCTGGCGGTGGCCCAGCGCGGCGGGTCGCCGTAGGCGGGGTGCCAGAGCAGGTGGTCGTGGTGGGCGTGGGTGCTGAAGCCGCTGCTGACCCTCAGGCCCAGCTCGCGGATGGCCTCACCGAGGCCTGTCAGTTCCTCGGCCACCCAGGCGGGGTCGACCAGCAGGGCCTTGTCACCGCTGGCGACGATGGTGCTTGTGGTGCTGTAGTGGCGGCTGGTGGCCACCCAGACACCGGTCGTCACGGACGCGAGCGGTCGGGCAGGGGTCATGGCACGACGATAACTCGGACGCGTGGCTCTGCCCGCCGCGGCCTCACCCGCTCTATGCTGGACCCATGTGCCGCAACATCCAACAGCTCCGTGGCGCCGAGCCACCCGCCACCGACGCCGAGGTCCGCGACGCCGCGCTGCAGTTCGTGCGCAAGGTGAGCGGTTTCCAGCGGCCGTCGGCCGCCAACGAGCACGCCTTCGAGACGGCCATCGACGAGATCGCCAAGGCCACGAGCAAGCTGTTGGACAGCCTGGTGGTTGGCCACGGCGCCAAGCCGGTCCAGCCCTTGCAGCGGAGGCTGCGAGAGCGGCGACAGGCCACGTAGGCGCCGTCGGATCCTCCTCGGGCCATCAGCTCAGCTGGATGCTCGTCGCGAACCAGGGGTTCGCGGGAAGGGGTAGCGCATGACAGACGTCTCGCATACCGCACCCACGCCCAGGCTGGCGCCTCTCAGCCGCATCTGGTGGTCGGTCCTGCTTCGCGGGATCGCAGCCATCGTCTTCGGTGTGCTCGCCTTCGTCTGGCCAGGCATCAGCTTGCTGAGCCTGGTCGTCGTCTATGGCGTCTATGCCATCGTCGACGGCGTCTTCGCCCTCGGTGGCGGGATGGCGGGCGGATCGGCGGCGCCGAGGTGGTGGCTGGTGATGGTCGGCCTGATCAGCCTGGCCGCCGGTGTGGTGGCGCTGCTGTGGCCCGGCGTCACGGCCGTGGTGCTGGTGTTGGTCATCGGCTCCTGGGCGATCGCCCACGGTGTGATCGAGATCATCGGCGCCATCGCCTTGCGCAAGGAGATCGAGAACGAGTGGTGGCTGATCCTGTCAGGGCTGTTGTCGGTGGTCTTCGGGATCTTCGTCATCCTGGCCCCCGGCGCAGGCGCGCTCACCCTGTTGTGGCTGATCGCCATCTACGCCATCGGCTTCGGCCTGCTCCAGGTGGTGCTGGCGCTCAGGTTGAGGAGACTGGCCGGCCACCTGCGGAGCCTCGCCGGCTGAGCGCAGAGGCAATGGCGGGTCAGCGACGGCGGATCAGGCCTGGTTCGTGCCTGCGGTGGCGGCATCCTTGAGGGTGGCGAGCATGATGAGGTTGCCGCAGGTGTCGTCCAGCACGGCTGAGATCACCGTCCCGAGGTCCAGCGGCGCCTGCGTGAAGCGCACGCCGAGCGCGCTCAGCCGTTCGTACTCTGCCTGCACGTCGTCCACGGTGAACATGGTGAAGGGGATCCCGTCCGCCATCAGGGCCTCCTTGTAGGTCACGGCAGCCGGCAGTCCGGCGGGTTCGAGCAGCAGCTCGGTACCGTTCGGCTCCTTCGGTGACACGACGGTCAGCCAGCGGGACTCACCGGCAGGCACGTCGGTCTTCTTCACGAAGCCGAGCTTCTCGGTGTAGAAGCTCAGGGCTCTCTCCAGGTCGTCGACGTAGACGCTGGTCACGTAGATGCGGATGCTCATGCGGGTTCTCCTTCGTCGTCTTGGTCAAGCCATCGCGAAGCGATGGCCCATCGCTGTCCGATGGCTTGCAGCGGTGTGGTGTCGAGGTGGTGGAACTTGTAGCGTCCATCGCGCCTCGCATGGACGAGGCCGGCGGCCTCGAGGACCTCGAGGTGTTGCGAGATGGCTTGTCGTGAGAGGCTGACGCCGTGCTTCATCGCCAGCCGACCGCAGATCTCGAACAAGGTCTGGCCGTCGCGGTCGTGCAGCTCGTCGAGGATGGTCCTCCTGACCGGTGCGGCCAGGGCTTCGTAGATGTCGGCCACGGCGGCATGATAGGCAAGTCGTGACTTGCATGTCAAGGCTCGATGACTGTGCGCATCATGAACATCGCCTTGCCCATGGCACATCAAGCTCTCCGCAACCCTGCCTATGGTGGACCCATGTACCGGATCACACGCGCGACGATCGTGTTGCTGGCCTGCCTTGCTGCCCTGGCCGCCCATGGGCTGGCCGCTGGAGAAGACCCTTACCGCGCTAGCGGCGTCGAGCCCTTCTGGTCCATCAGCATGGGCCAGGGGCAGCTCACCCTGGACAGGGTGGACTTCGACCCGCGCAGCTTCCCGCTGCCGGAGCCGACGGTCACGCCCGATGGCCGCCGCTACGACCTGGATGAGCTGAGCGTGCGCATCATCCACGAGCGCTGCCACAACGCCATGAGCGGCGCTGCCTTCGCCGACCGCGTGCTCCTCGAGCTGGGCGAGGAGACCTTGGACGGTTGCGGCGGCGAGCCGTTGCCGCCCGAGACGCTGGCCGGCTCCCACTGGCTGCTTGAGACCTTGGATGGCGAGGCGATCGACCTCGAGCGCATCCCCAGCCTGGTCATCGACGCTGCAGGGACGGCGGCCGGCTTCGACGGCTGCAACCACTTCAGCGGCGGCCTCGTCTTCGCCGAGGACGGCAGCGTCACGCAGGACGATCCAGGCGGCGTCTCCACCCTCATGGCCTGCATGGCCGAGCCGGGCAGGGTGTCCGAGGCCTTCAGGCAGGCCTTGACCGAGGTCGACCGCTGGTGGTTCGAGGGTGACCGGCTGGTCCTGACTGCCCCGGACGGCGTCGTCGTCCACTTGCGTCAGACCTACTGACATCAGAAGGCTCCTGCGCGCGGCTGAAGCCAAGATGAAGGCGCCGCCCTTGTGCGACCCTTCGCGGCTGCCCGAGAGTGGCGGCGGGTGTCACACGGAGGTGCCATGAACCGCGAACGTGATCCAAGGATGGTCGTCAGGCTGGTCGCCTTGGTGGTGGCCTTGGCGGTCGCTGCCTGTTCTGCTCCGCCACCGCCACCGTCTTCCACCCATGCTCGCCTGAACGGGGCCATCACGGTGGGGGTGGGTCTGGCCGCTGGCACTGGAACAGCCATCGGCCAGCGCCCTGACGCGGGCGCAGCAGCTCTGGACGAGTTGCTGGCCGACTGGCAGATCGACGAATCGCTGCTCGACTTCGTGCCAGGCGACCTCATCGTGCGCTTCTCCCCCCGCGGCGCGCCGACCCTGGACGGCGTCCCGGCCGGGGATGGCGCGTCGTCGGCAGGCGCGGCCGCACAGGTCGTCGACAGCGTCCAAGCCGCAGGCCTCGCCTTCGCGCATCAGCGCGCCCTCTCCGATACGGCGGCCCAGCTCTTCCGTGCCGGCGGTGTCCCCAGCCATGCCCAGACCCTGGCGGCCGTCCGTGAGCTCAACGCCCGCGACGACGTCATCTACGCCCACCCCAACTACATCCTCCATGCGCTCGCGGTGCCGGACGACCCCAGCTACGATCTGCAGTGGCATTACCCGGCCATCAACCTGCCGGCGGCCTGGGACATCAGCACCGGCTCGAACAGCACGGTGGTGGCCGTCCTCGACACCGGCATCCTCTACAGCACCAACAACGTCGCCGCCCGCCATCCTGACCTCTCCAGCGGCCGGATCCTCCCCGGTTACGACTTCATATCCAGCCCCAGCAACGCGCTGGACGGCGACGGCAGGGACAACGACCCGCTCGACGTCTTCCCAGGCGGTGGCTACCACGGCTCGCACGTGGCCGGCACCATCGGAGCAGCTTCCGACAACGGTGTCGGGGTGGCCGGCGTGGACTGGCAGGCGAGGCTGGTCAACGTGCGGGTGCTCGGCCAGCAGGGCGGCACCTTGGTCGACATCTACGAGGCCCTGCGCTGGGCGGCCGGCTTCCCCGTGGCGGGGGTGCCGAGCAACGCCCACCCGGCCGACGTCATCAACCTCAGCCTCGGCGGTGTCGGCCCCTGCATGCCGGCGATGCAAGAGGTGCTCAGCGCCGTGAGCCAGCAGGCCATCGTGGTCGTGGCTGCGGGCAACGACAACGTCAACGTCTCGCAGTCCTGGCCGGCGAGTTGCTCCGGCGTCATCACGGTCAGCGCCACCGATCGCCTCGGCGAACGCGCCTACTACGCCAACTACGGTTCGCGCATCGACGTCATGGCGCCCGGCGGCGCGATGGGCTCCATCGACGATCCCGACGGCGTGCTCAGCATCGGCTACGACGCGACTTCCGGCCAGTTCGGTTACAGCTATATGCAAGGCACCTCCATGGCCGCTCCTCATGTGACGGGGGTGGTCGCCCTGATGAAGGCCATCGACGGCACCATCGACACGGCAGGCGCCCTCGAAGCCCTGCGCGCCAGCGCGACGCAGCTCGACAGCCTGGCCTGCCATGGCTACGGTGTGGACGAGCCCAGGTTCCTCGGCCCTGACGACTGCGGAGCCGGCCTCATCGATGCGGCTCTGGCCTTGGCCTACGTCGATGCCGGCCCCGGCCCGGGGCCTGGTCCAGGCGGTGGGCCCCTCGCCTTCGACCCCACCGTGCTCGACATGGGCTCCGCCATCATCGAGATGCCGTTCACCATCACCAACGTCAGCGCCTCGCCGCTATCGTGGTCGCTTGCCTTCTATGAGGCAGCGGTGGACAACCCTGCCATCATCCCTGGCGGGGCGTTCTACATCCCCTTCGCCTACCCCGATGAAGGCATGCTTCAGCCTGGTGAGAGCGTCGTCACGGCACTGGAGATCGACCGTGAGGTCCTGACCCTCGACGGCAACTACCAGATCCGCCTCATCTTCGACCTGGGTGCCGGTGAGGAACAGATGCTGCTGGTGCGCTTCAGCAGGATCAGCGGCGGTGCGCCGGGCCTCACGGGACCGACCTACGTCGAATCCTATGTCTACGACAGCTTCGGCGACCTGGACCTCAGCGGTCAGCAATGGAGCAGCGGTGTCCTGAGCAGCTACTCCTTCGACGCCGAGCCTGGTGTGACCATCGTCGGCGCCTGGTCGGACGAGAACGACAGCGGCACCATCGACGAAGGCGACTA
>CAYXJZ010000006.1:28730-68907 GCA_964465355.1 uncultured bacterium
TGGAGGCAGCATGTCGAACGACATCCGTAGCGAGGACTTCAACGAGAACCTCTTCACCCTGCTCGAGGAGACCTTCGAGAGGAACCGCGGCGCCTACCTCGACAAGGGTGCAGGCTGGTTCGCGACCTTGGAAGGCGTCTCCGCCGAGGAGGCTTCCAGGCCGGCGGGACCTGAAGGCACCACCATCGCCGGCCAGGTGGCGCACACGCACTACTACATCGCCTCGCTCCTCGACGAGGCGGAAGGCAAGACCGTGACCTTCGACTGGCCGGGGAGCTGGCGGCAGAGCGAGGTGGATGGACCCGCTTGGGAAGCGCTCAAGCAAGACCTCACGGCGGTGTATGCGCGCGCCACCGCGCTGTTCCGCTCGGTCAAGTCCTGGAGCCAGGACCCGATGGGCATCGCCATGGTCATCTTGACGCACTCCGCCTACCACCTGGGTTCGGTACGGCAGATGATCAAGGTGGTTCGCTGAGGACCGGCGACCCTCGGTCGCTACAGGGTGCTGGCCACGATCTCGCCGTGGCCAGCACTCATGGCTTCTGCCACTCCATCACCAAGAAGTAGGGGACGCGCAGGTAGCGAGCGCGGCGCTCAGGATCACCGCCCTGGGGTGCAGGCTCGTCGAAGTGGCGGAGTTCCAGCCCCTGCGCCAGCAGCAGCGACATGTAGCGACTCAGAGGCCGATGCCAGTTCAGGATGCGGATACCTGACCACGCCGCCCAGTCGGCACGTTCCTCCAGGTAGCGGTCGAGCACGAAGCGTGCCTGGCCATCGGGGTCCCGCAACCACCCGCCTTGGGGTGTTGCGCTGGTGAATCCGGTCAGGTTGGCGATCAGCAGGCTGCCGCCTGGGCGCAGGACGCGGGCCATCTCGCGGATGGCCGACTCGACGTCGGGGATGTCGATGAGGCTGAGGTAGCTGACCACCAGATCGAAGCTGCCGTCGGCGAAGGCCAGGCTCTCCGCACGTCCGAGCAGGTAGTCGCCGTCCGGGTGCCTCCTACGTGCTTCGTCGAGCAGGGCAGGCGTCGGGTCGACGCCGGTGGTCTGGATGCCCTCCGCCTCGAGCATCCTGCAGAAGCGCCCCTCGCCGCAGCCCACGTCAAGGGCCTTGCTGAAGCCGCGTCCACGGCTGCGCGCCAGCATGGGTGCATCGAGCACGAACCTCCGTCCGTAATCGCCACCATCTGCCATGCCGGCGATCCATGCTGCCGCCGACGCATCCCAACCGTTCGACATCTCGGCCTCCTCCGCCGACTCGGCGCGGCCCGATGGCCGCGCGCGAACGGACACCTTATGCCGCTGCTCGCGCACCGAGCAACGTGCATGCCCTGCGACCGCGAGGCCGGGCCCGTGTCACCATGGCCGCCATGAAGCCTTCTCGGCGGCTGCTCGGATGGTTGGCCGTCTCCTTGCTGGCGGCGGCCTTGGCGGGCTGCGCGCCTGGAGCAACGCAGGAGACGGCTCCCGCTGACGGCCAGGCACCCGCAGGTCGCGCCGGGCCCGGGATCGCCGACGATCCAGGCCAGCCGTCCGTCCTTGCGCAGCCGGCCGAGGCCCCAGACGTGGTCATCTTCCTCTTCTCGGGCAAGTGCTCGGGTTTCTGCGAGCAGCCAGACGACAACCGCGACTCGCTGGCGCAGGACAGCGCACCCACGCTGCAGGCCTACCTCGAGGAAGCCGGGCTGAGCGTGCAGGTGCAGAACTACCGCGCCCACCTGTACGACGATCCGCAGCGTGGCTTCGGCTTCCTCCAGGCGCTGCTCGACCTCGACCGGATCCACGCCGACTGGGTCGAAGGTGTGGACCAGCCGACGCAGCTGGTGCTGATGGGCTACTCCCATGGCACCCAGTTCGCCCACCTGTTGGCGATGGAGCGGCCCGATGTGCCCTTCGCCGCCTCGGTGCTGTTCGACTCCATCTGCTTCGGCTTCGACCTGCACCACGCAGAGGCCTACCTGCGCGAGCTGAGGGACGGGCAGGGGTTGGACGGCGATCCAGCGGTCCTGGGTTGCAAGGTGCTGCCGGTACCAGGCCGCGGCGCCCTCGACGTCGGCGACGTGGTGCCCTTCAACGTGGCCGAGGCCATGGAGGTGTGGAGCTACGGCTTCCGCGAGAGCGGCCTGGTGCGTGACGTGACGCTCAACGCCAGGCCGGACGGCAGCCAGGACGGCCTCACGCGGCTGCTGGCGCTGGACGAGGGGCACTCCGCCATCGCCCGCCCCGGCTCCCTCGGCTTCGCTCGTGCCCTGGACTGGCTGAGGGGCGTACTGCTGAGGCCGCCCGACGAGGCAGCTCCCTCCGCAGTGCCGGAGCGGCTCTGGCCGGCTGCGCCGGTCATGGAGGTGCTCGACCTCTTCCAGGAGGACACGCCCTTCTTCAAGCAGAGCTCGACCGGCTGGGTGGAGGTGGACAGGGAGAGCTACGTCTTCGGTGATCGCTCGCTGCTGCTCGGCGTGGCAGGCAGTGAAGGGCAGTTGAACCTGCGCGCCGTTGGCCTTGATCCCGTTGACCTGCGGGATCGGCACCTCATGCTCTGGTTGCGCGTCGACGGCTACGCCAACATGCTCCACGCCACGGTGGCGCTCAGCTCCGATGACTTCAGGAGCTTCCACAGCTACCAGGTGGCCGAGGGCGGTCTCGATCCAAGCCAGCGCCTCGGCCAGGACGGTGAATGGCACGTCATCACCATCGACCTGACCGCCCCCTTGACGCGCAACGGCGAGCTGGACCTGGCCGAGGTCACGGGTATGCAGCTGTCCCTGGCTGCGCTGGGCGAGGACGCCGTGAGCATGCACGTCAACGGCCTGGCCACCATGCCGCGGCCTGAGCGGGGCTCGGTGACGGTGGTCTTCGACGACGCCCGCGACTCGGTCTTCACGCTGGCCAGGCCCGTCATGGAGGCACTGGGCTTGCGCGCCTCTGTGTCGGTCATCGCCGACCTGGCCGGCCAGGAAGGCTTCATGACGGTGGATCAGATGCGCGAGCTGGAGGGGACATACGGCTGGGAGGTCATCGCCCACCACCACAGCGAGCTGGATCTGGCGTCTGCCTTCGACGAGCTGCCGACCGAGGCGCTGGTCGCCGAGTTGGAGGCGGTCAGAGGGTGGATGTCGGTGCTCGGCTTCGTCCGGGGGGCCGGCCATGTGGCCTACCCCTTCGGGCGCATCGACAGGCAGGCCATCGACGTGGTCGCCGGCAGCTTCACCTCGGGACGGACGGTGGCGCGCAGCGTCGGGATGGAGACGTGGCCGCCTGCCGATCCCTACAGGCTGCGCGCCTTCAGTGTGCGTGACGCCGACTCGGTCGAACGCCTACTCGGTCTCATCGATCAGGCCGAGGCAGGCCACGGCTGGTTGATCCTTGTCTTCCACCAACTCGTTGACGCTGCCGAGGCCGGTCACGAGACCTTCTACACGCTGACGGACTTCCGCACGGTCATGGAGCACCTGGCTCGCGCCGATGTCGATGTCGTGCTGCTGTCCGATCGCTGAGCCGTCCGAGCACCGAGCGCCGTCGGGCCCCGCCTTCCTCCGATGCTCAGAAGGCCAGCGATGGCAGAGCTCCTTCGTGGCTCAGCAGCCAGCGCTTGCGCGGCAGGCCGCCTGCGTAGCCGGTCAGGCTTCCGTCACTACCCGTCACCCGGTGGCAAGGCACCACCAGGCTGATGGGGTTGGCGCCGACCGCTGCGCCGACGGCGCGCACGGCGGCCTCCTTGTCCAGCCGCTGCGCCAGCGAGCCGTAGCTGAGCGTGGTGCCAGCGGGGATGCTCTCCAGCGCGGCCCACACCTGGGTCTGGAAGTCGGTGCCAGCCAGCAGCTTGGGGATGCCGTCAAGGGCGTCGAGGCGGCCGGCGAAGTAGGCGTCCAGCCGCTCGTCTGCGGAGGCCGGCGGTGCGCCTTCGTGGTTCTCCACCCATGCCCCTTGGCGCCTGAGCCAGCGCTGCAGGCGTTCCACGTTGTCGTCGAAGTCGAGGAAGCGCAGACGGCCCTGCTGGTCGAAGAGCAGCGCGATGGCGCCAAGCGGGCTGGGGTGGCGGTGGGCGCGCAGCCGGGTGGTGGCCTCAGTCATGGGCATCTCCTCCTTGGCCATGGGCCGGGACAGGGGTGGGTTGCAGCGAGGCCCAGAGGTGGTTGGCGGCGTAGGCGCGCCATGGCCGCCAGGCCTCGGCCCTGGCCAGCAGCTCGGCGGTGCTCGGTCGCCGCCCGAAGGCGCCCTCCATGGCTCGCCGCAGGCCGACGTCGGCAGCGGGGAAGGCGTCAGGCTCGCGCAGTGCCCGCATGGCCACGTACTGGGCCGTCCACTCGCCCACGCCTGGGAGGGCGCGCAGGCGCCCGACGGTGTCGGCCAGGTCGCTCTGGCTGCTGAGCAGGTCGGGATCGTCCCGCAGGGCTCGTGCCAGGTGGACGATGGCCGAGGCGCGTGCGCCAGGCATCATGCCAAGGTCGGCCACGTCGGAGACGGCCAGTTGTGCGGGAAGGGGGAAGAGGTGGCTCAAGCCCATGGCCAGGATCCCCGGCTCATGCACGGGGCTGCCGAAGGCGTGCACCAGCCTGACCGCCTGTTGGGTGGCCGAGACCACGGTGACCTGCTGGCCGAGGATCGCCCGCACCGCCAGCTCGAAGCCGTCCCAGGCGCCCGGCGCGCGCAAGCCAGGGTTCGCCTCGACCAGGGGCGCCAGGAAGGGATCGAGCGCAAGGTGCTCGGCGATGGGCTGCGGATCGGCGCTCAGGTCGAAGAGCCTGCGCACGCGCGTCACCACCCGCGGCAAGGCGCCAAGCGCCTGGTTGGGGAGCAGGATGTCGAGGCGCAAGCGCCTGCCGGCTTCACGCCGCAACCTGACGGCACCGCTGAGCGCAGTCGGCGCAGCATCGCCCGGCAGCGCCGCTTGAGCGGTTGCTCGGTCGAGCAAGGGTCTAAGATCCAGCGTCCTGCTGTAGCTGTCGCCTTCCATGCGCTCGACCCCAGGCATGGCGCGGCCGGCCAGGTAGGCCAGCAGCGCCTCGACGTCGTGGGGCGGGCGGTAGTTCAGGCGCAGGCTCAGTGCGCAGCTCGGCGCAGCGGTGCTGCTCGGTGCGCCTCCTCGTGCCGCCGCCTGGCGCCGGAGGATGCGGGGCGGGTCGCGGTAGAGGTCACGGAACACCTCGTTGAAGCGCCGCACACTGCCGTAGCCGGCGGCTAGCGCCACCTCGGCCAAGGGCATGTCGGTCTCGTGCAGCAGCTGCTTGGCCAGGTTCACCCGCCGTGCCTGCGCCACCTCGACCGGGGTGGCGCCAAGGTGCCTGACGAAGAGGCGGCGCAGCTGCCGAGCGCTGAGGTGCACGCGCTCGGCCAGCTGCTCCACCCCGACCTCGTCCATCACGCCGTCCTCGATCAGCGCAAGGGCGCGACGCACCTGGCGCGACCCGCCTGGCTGGAGGGCAAGGTCGGGCGCCGTCTCCGGCCTGCAGCGAAGGCAAGGCCGGAAGCCGGAGGCCTGCGCTGCCGCCGCCGTGGGGAAGAAGACCACCCGGTCGAAGCGGGCGGTGCGGGCCGGGCAGGTGGGTCGGCAGTACACGCCGGTGCTGCGCACGCCGTAGAACACCCGCCCGTCGAAGCGGGCGTCGCGACTGGCCAGCGCACGGTACATGGCTTCCGGGCTGAGGTCCATGCACCCATCATGCCCCCGGATCGGCTGGCGTTCTGGCGGAGAACGGACATCATGGCGGCGCACCTAGCCATCCCCATGCTCGGCCGATCCGGTAGACTCTCATCGAATCCTCAGACGGCAGCCGCCGCCTGGAAGCTCACTGGAGGCCTCGAACGCTCATGCGCGCATACCTCATGGAGTTCATCGGTACCTTCTTCCTCGTCCTCACCATCGGTCTGGTGGTCGTGCAAGGCGTCGCCATGGCGCCCTTGGCCATCGGCTTCGCCTTGATGGTCATGGTCTACGCCGGCGGGCACGTCTCCGGCGCGCACTACAACCCCGCTGTGAGCTTGGGCGCCGTCATGCGTGGGGCCCTGCCGAGCAAGGAGCTGCTGCCCTACTGGCTCTCGCAGCTGCTCGGCGCTGTGCTCGCCGCCTTGGTCGCCCGCTGGTTGGCTGGCGGCGCCTTCACCGTGGCCCCTGGCGCCGACGTGGGCTGGTTCGCGGCGCTGGGCGTCGAGTTCCTCTTCACCTTCGCGCTGGTCTCCGTCGTGCTGGCATCTGCCACCGCCAAGGGCACCAAGGGCAACTCCTTCTATGGTCTCGCCATCGGCAGCACCGTGATGGTGGGAGCCTTCGCTGGCGGCGCCATCTCGGGCGGCGCCTTCAACCCGGCCGTGGGCCTTGGCGCCGTGCTGGTGGACGCCTTCTCGGGTGGCGGCATCGGCCACGTGTGGCTCTACCTGGTCGGGCCCTTGCTCGGTGCGGTGGCCGCGGCAGCCAGCTTCACCTTCCTCCACCCTGAGGGCTGAACCGGACCGCGTGCTAACCTCGGTGCTGCGACCGAAGGGTGGCTAGGGTTCCGTCGGCGGTAGCCGAGCCTGGACCGAGCGCCACAGAATGTCGGTCGGTGTCCCGCCGCAGCGCAGCAGCGCAGCCGTGTCAGGCAGGTGGGCGCCGGTCCGGCCCGCACCTCATCGGATAAAAGCCTCGAGGGGGTAAGTCAGCGTCTGGAGGCTCTCCATGTCGCGCTCCCACCTCGTCGCCATCTTGCAGGCATTCCTCGTCACCGTCCTCTGGTCGAGTTCCTGGGTGCTCATCAAACAGGGCCTCGAGGAGATCCCTGCACTGACCTTCGCCGGGCTCCGTTACCTGCTCGCCGCCGTGCTGCTGTGGGCGCTGCTGCTGTCGAACCGCCGTCGCCGCGCTGCGCTGGCGGCCTTGGAGCCGACCGACTGGCGCCGGTTGCTGGGCCTGGGGGTGGTGGCCTACAGCCTGACCCAAGGTGCGCAGTTCCTCGCCCTGACCTCCCTCCCGGCGCAGACCACCAGCCTGGTGCTCTCCTTCACGCCCGTGGTGGTCGCGGTGATGGCCGCCCTGCTGCTGGCCGAACGCATGAACGGCCGCCAGTGGTTGGGCATCGGACTGGTCATCCTCGGCGCCCTCGGCTACTTCCTGCCCATGCTGGGGCAGGGTGGTGTCTCCACCCTCGGCCACCCGGTCGGTCTCGCCGTCATCGGCCTCGGGGTGCTGGCCAACGCCGGGGCGGCGGTGATGGGACGAGGGGTCAACCGCGGCGGCCGGCTCGATCCACTGCTGGTCACCTCGGTGAGCATGGGCATAGGGGCCGTGCTGCTGCTGGCCGCGGGCTGGCTGTGGCAGGGGATGCCGGACATGGGCTGGCGGAGCTGGGCGATCGTGGCCTGGCTGGCGGTGGTCAACACAGCCTTCGCCTTCACGCTATGGAACCTGACCATGCGCAGCCTGTCGGCGGTGGAGTCCAGCGTCATCAACAACACCATGCTGGTGCAGATCGCTGTCCTGGCCTGGCTCTTCTTAGGCGAACCCCTCGGCCTGCGTCAGCTGCTTGCCTTCGGCTGTGTGCTGGCTGGCACGGTGGTGGTGCAGGTGCGTCGGCCGGGCGGCGCGGGGCAGGGTGGTCCGAAGCAAGGCGCCGAAGGCGCAGCCCTGCCGGGCGGTGTGACGAGGCGGGTCGCGGACGGCTGAGAAATGTGATATCACTATGATAGCGAAGCGGAGGGGCCACCATGCCCCGAAGGGGGTGGGGCACAAGGCCCCGCCACCACCCGCGCGACGGAGGAACGACGTGAAGCGAAGGTTCATCCCCACCATCATCGTGGCCATCGGCATCTGGATCGCGCTTGGCCAGGCCATGGCGCAGCAGCCCGACCTGGAAGGAAGCTGGCAGGGGGCCATCGGCCCTGGCGTCATCGACCTGGGCATCGACGTGGTCTTCAGCAGCGGACCGGACGGCCTGACGGCCACCATCGACATCCCCGCGCAAGGCCTGTTCGACTTCCCCTTGGGCGAGGTGGAGCAGGACGGCGGCCGCGTCCGTTTCGTCATGCCCGGCGTCCCCGGCGACCCCGTCTTCGAAGGTGAGGGCGACAGTGACCGCATCGATGGCAGCTTCACCCAAGGTGGAGCCTCCCTGCCCTTCTTCCTCGAGCGCCAGGACGGCGAGGCGCTCGGCTCAGCCGACCGCCGACCGCAGGAGCCCAAGCCACCCTTCCCCTACCGGGAAGAGGAGGTCAGCTACCAGAGCCAAGGCCTGACCCTCGCCGGCACCCTCACCCTGCCCGAGGGTGATGGGCCCTTCGCCGCCGCCCTGCTGATCACCGGCAGTGGCCCGCAGGACCGCGACGAGGAGATCCTCGGCCACAAGCCCTTCCTCGTCATCGCCGACGACCTGACCCGCGCAGGCATGGCGGTGCTGCGCGTCGACGACCGCGGTGTTGGCGGCAGCCAGGGCGTCGATGCCCAGGCATCCTTCGACGACCTGGTGGAGGACGCCCTGGCCGGCGTGGCCTTCCTGGCGGCGCATCCCGAGATCGACAGTGGTCGCATCGGCCTCATCGGCCACAGCCAGGGTGGCTACGTGGCGCCGGGGGTGGCGGTCGCGAGCGACCTGGTCGCTTTCGTGATCATGATCGCGGGCCCGGCCGTCGATGGCCTCGAGGTGCTGGAGCTGCAGAACGACCTCTACCTCCGGGACGCCTTCCGAAGCGACCCGCAGGCGGACGAGGCCACGATCGAGGCGGCGATCGCCCAGCAGATCGCCTTCCTCGGCCGGTTGCGCGACCACTTTGCGGCCGACGACCTGGAGGGCGCGGCCGAAGCGGTCAGGGCCGAGATCTTGCAGAGCTTCGCCACCGTGCCGGAGGAGGAGTGGCCTAGCGACGAGTACGTGGAGCAGATCATCCAGCTGCAGGTCGCGGGCACCGTCAACCGCTCGATGGCCTCCTTCATGACCTTCGACCCGCAACCCTACCTGCGCCAGCTGCGCGTTCCCACCTTGGCGATCTTCGGCGACCTGGACATCCAGGTTCCCGCCTCCCAGAGCCATGGACCGATGCGCGAGCTGCTGGCGGAGGCCGGCAACCGCGACTTCTCGGTGGTGACCTTCGCCGGCCTCAACCACCTCATGCAGCCGGCGGTCACCGGCTCGCCGGACGAGTACGCGCTGATCGAGACCACCATCGATCCCATCGTGTTGCAGACGATGCGGGATTGGTTGGCTGCGCGCTTCATTCGGCGCTGAGGGGCCAAGGGGAAGGACGGCCGCCGATCGTGACACAGTCCTAGATCGGCGGCCGTCCTTCCCCTTGGCCCGACGGCAGGTGTGAGGCGCGCCGCAGAGCAACGCTGACGCTAGTTGCTAGGGGGTGCCGCGCCGACGGCTGGGGCTGGGGGCGTCGGGGGCGATGCTGTCTTGGTAGCCGCGGGCCTGGATGGAATACATGCGGGCGTAGGTGCCGTCCAGGGCCATGAGCTCCTCGTGGCTGCCTGACTCGCTGATGCGGCCTTCTTCCAGGACCACGATCTTCTCGGCCAGGCGCACGGTGCTGAAGCGGTGGGAGATGATCACCGTGATGCGGCCGTGCGCTTGCCTGCGCAGGGCGTCGACCACCTCGAACTCGGCGTCGGCGTCGAGCGCGGCGGTCGGCTCGTCGAAGACCAGCACCGAGCCGTCGCGGAAGTAGAGCCTGGCCAGCGCAAGGCGCTGCCACTGGCCACCGGAGAGCTGCTGCCCGCCCTCGAACCAGCGGCCGAGCATCTGGTCGAAGGCCTTGGGCAGCTCCTCGATGAAGCCCTCTGCGCCCGCGCGCTGGCTGGCGTGGCGGATGGCGCCGATGTCCTCGACCTCGTCGCCGCCGCGACCGAGGGCGATGTTCTCGCGCACCGTCATCTGGTACTCGCCGAAGTCCTGGAACACCGTGCTCATCTGCGCCTGGATGCTGCGCGGACTGAAGCGCGCGCCGTCCATGCCGTTGAAGAGGATGCGCCCAGATGTGGGTTGGTAGAGGCAGGTGAGCAGCTTGACGGTGGTGGTCTTGCCTGCGCCGTTGGCGCCGACCAGCGCAAGCGAACGGCCCTTCTCGATGACGAAGGACACGTCCTTCAGCACGTCGCGCTCCGTGAGCGGGTAGCGGAAGCTGACGTTCTGGAACTCGATGCGTTCGATGGGGCCGGTCCATGTCTCACCGGCGTCGAGGTCGCGGGACGGCAGCTCGAGGAAGGCGAAGAGGTCGCGCATGTACAGCAGGTCGCGCAGCACACCGGTGATGCCCTGCAGCAGCGAGGCGAACTGGCGCTGAAGCTGGGCGATGCCTTGCACGAAGAGGCCGAAGTCGCCCACCGTCAGCACGCCGGCAGCCGCGCGGCGCAGCACGGCAAGGGTGGCAAGGGCGATCATCAGGGTGGAGGCAAGGGCGGCGGCGAGACCCCAGCCGCTGCGGCGCAGCACAAGGGACTCGAGGGTGGCGCGGAAGCGCAGGTAGTAGGCGTTCCAGCGCTCAAGCAGGTAGCGCTCGAAGCCGAAGAGGCGCACCTCCTTCACCGCCTCGTCGGAGGTCAGCAGGTGGCCGAGGTAGTTCTGCGCCCGCGCGTCGGCGGCCTGGCGGCGGATGCGGCGGTAGTCCTCACCGCCGAAGCGCTGCGTCACCCACACGCCTGGCACGGTGGCCAGCAGCACCAGCGGCACCACCACCCAGCCCAGTTGCGCCATCAGCGCGCCGATGGACACCAGGGTGATGACCGACTGGCCCAGCGAGATGACCTGGTTGAACACGCCAAGCGGGCGACGGCCCACCTCGCGGTAGGCGTTCTGCAACTGATCGTAGGTCTTGGCGTCCTCGAAGCGCTCCAGCTCGAGGGTGGCCGCCTTGTTCAGGATGCGGCGGCTGATGCGGTTCTGCAGCGCGTCGCCGAGCAGGTCCTGGGTGGCGGACTGCACCGTGTTGAGGAGGATGCCCAGCGCGCCGACGCCCACCTGCACGCTGAGCAGCAGCGCGAGGCGAGCGAACGCGACCTCGGCGGAGGCGAATCCGCCGCTGGCGGCCTGGGCCACCGCGTCCAGCAGCAGCTTGGTGATCCACAGCGAGACAGCAGGCACGAAGGCCTGGATCAGGCTGGTGGAGGCCACCGCCAGCGTCTGCCATGGGCTGGCTTCCCAGACCAGCGCCACCGTCGAGCGTAGGTCACGGAGCTGGCTGCGCCAGTTGTTGGTCGCGGCCGGCTCTTGGCGAGGTTGACGGGGAGGTTGACCGGGCGCGCGCACGGGTCGTCACTGTACATCACACAGGCAGGATCAGGCTCTCCAGGTCCCGGGGGTAGTCGGTGATGAACTCGAAGCCCTCCTCGGTGATCAGCACCGTGTCCGAGTGCCTGAAGCCGCCAAGGCCGGGCACGTACAGGCCTGGCTCGATGGAGAACACCATGCCTGCCTCGAGCAGGGTGTCGTCACCGATGTCGAGGAAGGGGCTCTCGTGGATGCGCTGGCCGAGGCTGTGGCCGACGTGGTGACGCCAGTGCTCCCAGAGGCCGTGCTGCTCGATGTAGGCCCTGTGCGCGGCATCCACCGACGAGGCGGGCACGCCGGCTCGCAGGGCAGCGAAGGACAGGTCCTGCAGCGCCAGCATGTGGTCGAAGAAGCGGCGTTGCTCGGCGTTCGGCTCGCCGAGGAACATGGTGCGCTCCAGCTCGCTCAGGTAGCCCCAGATGTCGGCGCCTGCGCCGGTGACGAGGGTGTCGCCCTCGCTGAAGCGCAGGTCGTTGGCCAAGGCATGGGGGAAGGCGCTCTCGGGGCCGATCTGGCCGCGGTAGATGGCCAGGGCGCCGCTGATCCAGCGGTTGCGCTGGCGGTAGCCGGGCCCCATGGCGGCCCTCAACTGCTTGGTGGCCTCGCCGCAAGCGGCGCCGACCACCTCGTGCTCGGTCAACCCCACCTTGGTGCCGTCCTGCAGCAGCCGATGGGCCACCGTGCCCCAGCGGGCGCTCTCGCGGATCAGCGCCAGCTCCTGCTCGCTCTTGATCGACATCTGCGCGTCGAGGGCGGGGGAGACGAAGCGAAGGTCGAGCAGCTTGGACAGGGGCCGCGGCTGGTAGCCCATGACCGGCGGGTAGCCGTCGTAGTCCACGCCGATGGTGCGGGTGTCGAGGCGCAGCTCGCTCAGGTGGCTGAGCAGCCGGTCGACGGGGTGCGTCTCGCCCGGGTACTCCGGGTAGGACAGCACCGACTCGGCCTCGGCCACCGCCTCGGCGTGCTCGGCTTCCAGCCGCGGCACGAAGAGGGTGCGCTCGCCCTCGCGGGTGATGAGCAGGGCGATGGGCCGCTCGGTCGGCGCGAAGATGAAGGCGCTGTAGTACTGGATGTACTGGTCGTCGAAGAGCAGCAGCGCCTCCACCTCGCGCGGCACGAAGCCGAAGGCTTGCTTGGCCCGCTGCCTGCGTTCGGCGGCCGAGATCGGGGCGACCGGGGCGGAGGCAGATGCGCTGCCGCTCACGCTGGCACCCTGCGCCTCAGGAAGTCCGCCACCGTGGCCCGCCACAGCTCGCGCTCCTCGTTCTGAGGCCCGTGGCCGCTGTGCTCGAAGATGACCAACTCGCTGTCGGGGATCAGGCTGTGCAGTTCCTCGCTGGCGTCCAGCGGGGTGATCCAGTCGTGCCTGCCGACGGTGATGAGCACCGGCATCGCCAGCTCGCCCAGCCGCGGGCGCAGGTCGAAGTCGAGCTGGTTGCGGGCGAAGGCCCAGTTGTGGGTGGCGTGGTGGATGGACATGGCGTCCACCGCCTTGCGGTCCCGTTCGGGATCGGTGGTGGTCGTGTAGAGCGGCATGATCTTGCGGATGAGGTCGCGGAAGTCGTCGTCGCTCGTCGTCCTGCCCTCGAAGAGGCGATCGAGCTCCTCTGGGTCGGCGCCCTCGAGCGTGGCCAGGGCCTTGGCCCTGGCGGTGCCCTTGAAGCCGTTGTGGGAGGTGGTGTCGCGCAGCACCACCGCCAGCACGTGCTGCGGGTAGCGCAGGGCGTACTCCTGAGCAAGGTAGCCGCCGTATGAGCCGCCGGCGATGACGATGCGCTCGCCCATGCCGAGTTCCTGCCGCAAGGCATCGGCGTCGGCAGCCAGCCGTGCGTGGTCGAAGGGGGGCGTGTCGCTGCTCAGCCCGCTGCCGCGCTGGTCGTAGCTGACCACCCTGAAGCGGTCGGTGAAGGCCTGGTAGACCTCCCAGTCGTTGCGGTGGTCGCTCATGCCTGGGGCGCCGTGCAGGGTGAGGATGGCAGGCAGGTCGCCGCCGGAGTCCCACACCTTCAAGCGAGCATCGCCGATCAGGACCTCGAACCCTTCCCGACGGGGCGGAACGCCACTCACCGGACCCAGACCTGCTTGAGCACCCGCATGACGTTGCCGCCGATGGCCTTGGCGATGTCCTCATCGGAGTAGCCGTGGGTGACCAGCCAGCGCACGATGTTGGGGAAGGCCTCGGCCGGGTTCTCGATGCCGTCGACGAAGTCCACCTTGGGGTAGCCGAGGTGGCCGCGCGACGCGCCGATGGAAAGGGCCTCGCTCAGTTTGTCGTGCAGCGCGACGTGGTCACCGAAGAGGGTGTCGGGACCGAAGGCCACGTGGTCGATGCCCACCAGCTCGACGCAGTACTCGAAGTGCTCCATGAAGGCGTCGAGGCTGTGGCGCGGGTTCTTCTGGCTGATGGTGGTGTGGGGGGCCGCCTCGATGCCGATGACGCCGCCCTTGGAGGCGCAGGCCTTGATGACCTCGTCGGTCTTGAGCCGGCGCGAGTCCCACAGCGAGCGGGCGCCGGCGTGGGTGATGAAGATGGGGTCGCGGCTGAGCTCGACGGTCTCCATGCCGGTGCGGTCGCCGGAGTGGCTGATGTCGATGGTCATGCCCAGCCTGTTCATGCGCTCGACCGCCTTGCGGCCGAAGACGGTGAGGCCGCCGTCGTTGGGTTCCTTGAGGCCGGCGCCCAGGGCGTTGCCTTCGCTGTAGGCGATGCCGAGGCAGCGCACACCGAGGCCGTAGAGCACGTCGATGCGGTCGAGCTCGTTCTCGATCATGGCCGCGCCTTCGATGGAGACGATGAAGGCGATGCGCCCCTCGGCCTTGGCGCGGACGATGTCCTCGGTGGTGGTGGCCAGCACCAGCATGTCCTGGTGGGCGATGTCGGAGAGGCGCAGGCCGATGTCGGTGATGACGTCGTCCCACTTCCAGCCGCCGCGCGAGTGGATGAAGGCGGTGCCGTCCATCATGTTGTCGAACACGGCGTCGAGCCCGCTGACGGACAGGCCCTCGTAGGCGGTCCACTCGCGCCCCCAGCGGCGCCACTCGAAGAAGCGGTCCAAGTCCTTGGGCGACACGAAGCAGTGGTCGTGCAGCGAGAGCACAATGTTCTCCTCGAACAGGCGCTTGACGCGGGCCTCCTGCTCCGGGGTGGTCTCTGGACCCTTGGAGGGGACGCGGTTCAGTTCGGGGACCAGCTCGAAGCTCTTGTAGTCGACGTCGGCTTCCAGGTACTGGAAGGACTTGTAGCCGTCGTAGCGTTTCTTCTGCATGGGGCTCCTTGGGTGGTCGGGCATCGGCCGGGGGCCGGACACGGTCGATCGACCGGGCTTGGACGGAGGGCGCCTAGGCGGCGCGTGGATCGAGGATGTCGCGCAGGGCGTTGCCGAGCACGTTGAAGCAGAGCACCGTCAGGGCGATGAACACCCCCGGGTAGATGGCGAGGACGGGTTTGAGCCAGAGGTAGGACTGCGAGGCCTGCAGCATGTTGCCCCATGACGCCAGCGGCGGCTGGATCCCAAGGCCGAGGTAGCTCAGGCCTGCCTCGGTGAGGATGGCCCAACCGACGCCGAGGGTGCCGAGCACGGTGGCTTGGGGGATGACCTGCGGCAGCATGTGGCGGAAGATGGTGCGTGGATGGCCGGCGCCGATGGCGCGGCTGGCCTCGATGAACTCGAAGGCACGCACCTTGCTGAACTCGGCGTGCACCACACGGGCCATCTGGGCCCAGAAGCCGAGGCCGACGGTGACGATGACGGTGATGGGATGGTTGCCGAAGGAGGTCACCACCACCAGGATGAGGAAGAAGGTGGGGATGGCCATGAACACGTCCACCAGCCGCATGAGCAGGGCTTCGAGGCGACCGCCGAAGTAGCCGGCGAGGCCGCCGACCAGGGTGCCGATGGCCAGGCCGACGGCCATGGCCAGCAGGCCGACGGCCAGGCTGACCCGGCCGCCCACCAGCAGGCGCGCGAAGACGTCGCGGCCGAGGTCGTCCGTGCCAAGCCAGTACTGGCTGCTCGGGTCGGCGAGGGTGGAGCGAGGATTGGTGCGGTTGGGTTCCCCGTGGTAGATCTCGGGGCCGGTCAGGACGGTGAGGGTGAGCAGCGCCAGCATGACGAAGGCGATGACGCCCATGGGCTGGCGGCGGACGCGGCGCCAGAACCTCTTGGCCTGTCCGCTCGGTGCGGTGGCCTGGGTCGTCGTCATCTCACTCATGGCGGATCCTCGGATCGACGGCGGCGTAGAGCAGGTCGACCAGCAGGTTGACGGTGACCACGACGGTGCCGGCGAGCAGCGTGGCGCCAAGGATGACGGGATGGTCGCGGCCGTTGGCGGCCTCGATGGCCAAGCGGCCGAGGCCTGGCCAGGCGAAGACGCTCTCGATGACCACCGAGCCGCTGAACAGCGCGGTGGTGACCAGACCGAGCACGGCCAGCACCGGCACGAGGGCGTTCTTGAAGGCGTGCTTGAGGAAGACGGCCGAAGGGGAGAGGCCCTTGCTGCGGGCAGTGCGCACGTAGTCGGAGCGGCTCACCTCCAGCACGGCGGCGCGCGTGACGCGCACCACGTTGGGCATGAGGGTGAAGGCCAGCACCGAGGCGGGCAGGACGAGGTGCCGGATGCGGTCGAGCAGGTCGCCGCCCATCCTGCCCGGTGAGACGATGCCTGAGCCGGGCAGCCAGCGAAGCTCGACGGCGAAGACGATGATGGCCACGATGCCCAGCCAGAAGCCGGGGATGGACATGCCGAGGGTGGAGAGGGTGCTGACCAGGTGGTCGGGCCAGCGGTTGGCGCCGAGCGCCGCCACCAGGCCGAGGACGACGCCGAGCAGGCCGGTGAGCACGAGGGCCGTGAGGCCGAGCGTGAGGGTGTTGGGCAGCCGTTGCCCGAGCAAGCGGCTCACCGGGAGCCCTTGGGCGTAGCTCACCCCGAGGTCACCGCGCACCACGCCCAACAGCCACTCGCCGTAGCGCTGCAGCACCGGCTTGTCCAGTCCCAGTTGGCGGATGGTGGCTTCCCGCTCCGCCGCCGTGCGCTCCATGCTCACGGCGGCGGAGGGACCGCCAGGGGCCAGGTTGATGAGGAAGAAGGTCAGCACCGAGACCAGCCAGAGCACCAGCAGGCCGAGGCCGATGCGGCGGAGCAGGTAACCGGTCAAGGCGTGTCCTTCCTCCCCTCAGGCTCGCCGACTCAGCGGCGGATGTACCAGTCGAAGCTGTGCTGGAAGGCGGCGGCGTTGTTGATCTCGGCCAGGCCGACCAGCTTGGTGTCGTAGACGGTGAGGATGTCGGGGTACCAGAGGAAGAGGTAGGGAAGCTCGTCGGCGACGAGGGCCTGGATCTCCTTGACGATGGCCACCTGCTCCTCCGCGCTGGTGGCGGCGCGGGCGGCGTCCATCAGGGCGTCGAGCTCGGGGTTGCGGTAGCCGGGCATGTTGTTGCCGACGTCGGCGGTGGCGGAGGAGAAGTAGGGGGCGATGTCGGGGGTGGGCGGGGTGCTCCACCAGGCCAACGTGGCGTTGAAGTTGCGCTGCACGATGATCTGCTGGATGTAGGCGTTCCACTCGATGGTCTCGACGACGACCTCGACGCCGATGTCCTGCCAGTACTGCTGAACCAGCAAGGTGGCGTTGACCAGGTAGCCGAACTGACCGGTCTCCATGTTGATCGACAGGCGTTCGCCGTCCTTCTGGAGGAAGCCGTCGGCGCCGCGGGTCCAGCCGGCCTCGGCGAACAGCGCGAGGGCGCGCTCCGGGTCGTAGTCGTGGCTGGCCACGGTGTAGTCGTAGAAGGCACCCTGCAGGGGGGCGATGGGGCCGGTGGACTGCACGCCGTAGCCTTCGAGGATGGCCTCGATCATGGCCTCGCGGTCGATGGCGGTGAGCAGGGCCTGGCGAACGCGCACGTCCTGGAAGCGCTCTTGCGCCAGGTTGAGGGTCACGAAGTACCAGATGTTCTGGCTCTGGCGCAGCACCTTGAGGTCGGGGTTGCGGGCCATGCCGGCCAGCAGGGCCGGGTTGTTGACGGTGACCATGTCGAGCGAACCGGCGAGCAACTGGGCGACCTGGGCGTTGTTGTCAGGCAGGACGCTGAAGACGATGCCGGCCAGCTTGGGCGTCTCGCCCCAGTAGTTCTCGTTGGGCACGAGGCTCACGTAGGCGCCTGGCACGAACTCGTCGACGCGGTACGGGCCGGTGACGACGGGCGACACCTTGTTGAACTCGGCCACCGTCAAGGGGTTCTCGGCCGAGCCGAGCACGTGCTCGGGCAGGATGCCGGCGTAGTAGGCCAGATAGTAGGCCAGCGAGGAGAAGGGGGTGTTCAACTCGAAGCGCACGGTATGCGGATCGACGATCACCACCTGGCTCACCGGGGTGAAGGTGGAGCCGCGGTTGGCGCCGAGCTCGCGGTTGAGCACCACGTCGTTGAAGGTGAAGGCCACGTCCTCTGCGTCGAAGGGCTCGCCGTCCGACCAGACCACGTCCTGGCGGAGCTGGAAGGTCCAGCTCATGCCGTCGTCGGCGATCTCCCAGCTCTGGGCCAGGCCTGGGCTGGGTGCCAGGTTGCCGGTGTCGTAGCGAACGAGCTGGTCGAAGAGGATGGAGTTGATCAGGTTCGACTCGATGACCGCGTTGGCGCTCCACGGGTTGAGGGTGGGGTCGGCGTTGGTGGCCAGGTTGAGCACGCCGTTGGGGTCGATGTCGACCTGGGCCAGTGCTGCGGCGGGGAGCACCAGGCTGAGCACGGCGCCGAGCAGCAGCGCCCTGAAGGGGGTGGATGGTACACGCATGCGAGCCTCCTGATGGGTCCTCATCCCGTGTGCCCGAGCCCCTGGGAGACGGCCCGGGTCACACGGACGATGAGCTGGGTAAGCCGCGCGAGCTCGGTCTCGCCCACGCGGAAGGACGGTCCTCCGACGCTGATCCCGCCCACCACCGCACCGGTGGCGTCGAAGATGGGCGCGCCGACTCCGCGCGCCGCTGCGTCGTAGTCCCCGTCACTGACGGCGTAGCCGAGCGAGCGGATGGTCTCCAGCTCGGCGCGTAGCCGTTGGGGGTCGAAGGTGGTGGTCTCGGTGTAGCGGGGCAGGCGCCCCAGCTCGGCCAGGACGCGCTCCTGCTGCGCCTCCGGCAGGAAGGCGAGGATGGCCTTCGGCACGGCGCCAGCGTGCAGCGGCAGGGCTGAGCCCACCGTCACCGAGGCGAGGCGAACCTGATGCCGACTCTCGCGGCGATCGAGGAAGACCGCCCGCTCACCGTTCAGCACGGCCAAGTGGACGCTCTCGCCGCTCTCCTCGGCCAGTTGGTCGAGGTGCTGGCCGGCCACCTCCGTGAGGCTGCCGTGACGCCCCTGCACCACAGCGGCGCTGAGCCGGGTGATGACGGCGGTGAGGGAGAAGCGGCTCTCGTCGTCGCTGCGCAGGAAGCCGGCGGCCTCCAGCGTCTTGAGCGAGCGGTAGAGCTGGTTCTTCTCCAGACCGGAGACCATCGTGAGCTCCGCCAGGCTGTAGCGGTGCGGTGGGGTGGAGAAGGCGTTGAGCACCTGCAGGGTGCGCAGGGCCGAGGCGATGACGTACTGGTTGGTGCCCGCAGGCGTGTCGGCGAAGCCCGGGTTCGTGCCGGTTCCCGGCGGGACCGGCTTCGGATCCGTGCGTATCAGCCTGCGAGACATCCTCGCATCTTAAGACGAAGCCACGGCTTCGCCCCCTGCCATCCACCGCAGACAGGTATACAGCCGCGGACGCGGCCGGCCTCTCAGGCTTGGGTCAGTTGGGCGTCCAGCCGTTGTGCGGCGCGCTCGACGGCTGCGACAAGGCGCTGCGACCAGTGGTCGACCAGGTCCTGGCTGTTGGCCTCGACCATGACCCTGACCAGGGCCTCGGTGCCGGAGGGGCGCAGGTTGACGCGGCCCTTGTCGCCCAAGGCCGACTCGGCCTCGGCCACCACCGCCAGCACCTCGCCGTCGTCGGCCAAGGCCGCCTTGGCCGCGGGGGGCACGGCGATGCTGCTCAAGGACTGTGGATAGACGGGGATGCGGTCCATCCAGTCCTCCAGCGATGTGCCCGATGCGCGGCAGGCCGAGAGCAACTGCAGGGCCGTCAGGATGCCGTCGCCGGTTGGCGCCTTGTCGAGGAAGAGCACGTGGCCCGACTGCTCGCCCCCCAGCTTCAGCCCTTCCTCGCGCAGCCGCTCGAAGACGTAGCGGTCACCCACCTGCACCCGCTGCAACTGCACGCCGTGCTCGGCGAGGAAGCGCTCGGTGCCGAGGTTGGTCATCTGCGTGGCCACCACCTGCCGCTCGCCGCGGACCAAGGCGCAGATGGCCAGCACCTGATCGCCGCTCACCAGGCGGCCGCGGCGGTCGACCAGCAGCGCGCGGTCGGCGTCGCCGTCGAAGGTGATGCCGACGTCGAGGCCGTTCTTCAGCACCCGCTCCCGGATGGCCTCGGGATGGGTGCTGCCGCAACCCACGTTGATGTTGCGACCGTCCGGCCGGTCGTACAGGACGTCGAGTCGGGCGCCGATCTGCTTGAACACCCGCGGCGCCACCTGATAGGCCGCGCCGTTGGCGCAGTCCAAGCCCACCCTCAGGCCGTCGAGGTAGGGGGCGTTGGCCAGGAGGAAGTCCTGGTAATGGCCATCGTCATGGCGGTAGCGCCTCACCTCGCCCAACGCCTGGCCGTCCATCTCCGACCATGGGTCGGTGCCGGCCGTGAGGTACTGGTCGATGCCGTCCTCCAGCGCCAGCTCCTGCTCGTCGGCCAGCTTGGCGCCGTCGGGGCCGAAGATCTTGAGGCCGTTGTCCTGGTAGGGGTTGTGGGAGGCGCTCACCATCACGCCTGCGTCGGCGCCGGTGGCCAGGACGAGGCGGCTGACCCCAGGCGTCGGCATGATGCCGAGGTCCACGACCTCGGCACCCCGGCTGCTCAGGCCGGTGACGACCGCGGCGGCCAACATGCTGCCCGAGCGGCGCGTGTCACGCCCAACGACCACCTTGGGCGCCCCGGTCGACCTCGAGCGAAGGTGCTCGGCGGTGGCGGCACCCAAGGCCATGGCGAAGCCGGCGGTCATGGGGTGCCGTCCTGCGACCCCTCGAACGCCGTCTGTCCCGAAGTAGCGTCGTAGCGACATGGAGGTCATCTTAGCCCGCTGTCCGACGGCCCCCAGGTGCCGCTGCCACGCGCAGCTCGGCGTCGCTCCGACCCTGCGTCGGCCCGGCGTCGTAAGCTTTCGCCATGTTCCAGGCCGGTCTCAAGCCCATGGAGGGGAGCCTCTACACCGACGACTTCCGGATCCAGGGTGTGTTCCACCTGAGAAGCAACACCGGCACATCCTGGCTGCTCAACGCCGACGACAGGCCGCACCTTCCGCTCACCCGGGTGCGCATGTACCGCCCCGGCCACGAGCACCCGCCGACGGCCGAGAGTCTGCTCTACGACACGCACTTCGCCGCCATCCCCAAGTCCTCCATCGTATGGATGGCGGGCGGCGCCCCCGACCAGACCCAAGAGGGCTACGGGCGTCAGCCACGCAAGATCTACCTGGTCTACCCGACCTACCTGCTGACCGGCTACCTCTCGGTCAGGCCCGAGGTGCGCCTGTCCGACTTCCTGGCATCGGCCATGACCGCCAAACCCTTCTACACGCTCAACGAGGCCAAGCTGCTGAGGCCGGGCGGGCCAGGCAAGACACTGGCCGAGCTGGACGAGCTGCAGAGCCACCCCTTCATCACGGTCAACCTCCGCAACGTGGCGGGGGTGTTCGACGTGCAAGGTGGGGATCCGGGCAAGGCCTTCATCGTGGAGGACGGCTGATCGGCGGGGCTGCGCCCCACCGATCAGCTTGGCTTTCGAGCGGCGGATGCCGCTCGAAAGCCGGCTTCAGAGGTTCCAGCCTCCCGACACCTCGATGTGCACCCCCGTGACGTAGGCCGCCTCGGGGCTGAGCAGGTAGCGGACGGCCCCTGCCAGCTCCTGCAGTCGGCCCGTGCGGCCCATGGGCAGTTCGTCCATCGGCATGCTCACGCTCGTCTCCATCACACCTGGGCTGACGACGTTGACGGTGATGCCGTTGGCCGCCTCGCTCAGCGCCAGCGCCTTGCTGTAGAGGATGACGCCTGCCTTGGCCACCTGGTAGGCCACGATGGCCGGCCTTGCCTTGAGCAGCTCGGCGCCGGCGAAGCCGATGTTGACGATGCGCCCGCCGCCGGCAGCGCGCATGCCGGGCACCGCTCGCTGGCAGGTGTAGAAGACACTGTGCAGGTTGGAATCGATCATGTTGTGCCAGGTGCCGCTGTCCAGCTCGGCCAGCGGGCCCTTGTGGTAGTCACCGACGTTGTTGACCAGCACCCGTAGACCGCCCAAGGCCGCAGTGGCGTCGTCCACCAGTCTCTGCGCCTGCGCCTCCTGGCTCAGGTCGGCGGCCAGCGCCACCGCCCGCACGCCGAGCGCCTGAGCCTGCTTCACCACCCGCTCGGCCTCCGCCTTGCTGCGGCGGTAGTGGACGGCCACGTCAAGACCGCCTTCGGCCAGCATCATGAGCACCGAGCGGCCGATGCCCTTGGCCGAACCGGTGACCAGGGCGCCGCCACGGCCAGGCAGTGCCCGCAACGGGCTGGCGCCGACCGTGCTCATGCGCCCAGCTCCACGGATGGCGGCCCCTGGGTGAGGCTGCCATCGGCGATCAGCTCCGGTCCGGCGAAGCCGTGCTCCTCGTAATGCTGCAGCAGGACGCGGGTGGGGCCGTTGAGGTCCATCTCCCTTGCCTCCTCGGGCAGCAGCCAGCTGGCCTCCTGCGCCTCGTCGTTGAGCCGCACCGCCTCCGAGCTGCTGCGCGCCACGAAGTTCAGCAGCAGGAAGTGCGCAGGCCGATGGAACTCGGGGTGGTCGATGGCCTCCTGCACCGGCGCCCACACCACCCGCTCCAGCGTCAGGGCCGTCTCCTCCTCGACCTCGCGGCGCACCGCCGCCCACAACGTCTCGCCATGTTCCACCTTGCCGCCTGGCACCCCCCAACGGTGCCCCCACTTGTGGGTGCGCAGCAGCAACAGCCTGCCCGAAGGGCCGACGATCAAGGCGCCCACCGTCAGCAGCGGGTAGCTGCGGCCCGGCTCGGCCATGGCGCCGGCCGGCAGCGTCGCCTGGTCCCCGCTCACGATGCTCCAGCCCGGCGCAGGCGGAAGCGCCTGACCCGCCACAGCTGCAGGCCGACGGCGTACAGGCCCATGAGGTACACGAGGTAGACGTAGGCGAAGGGCCGACCGACCACCAGACACAGGCCGAGGACGAGGAGCTGCGTGGACAGACCGAAGTTGGCCAGGCCGCCTGCCGAGAGGCGGTCGTGCCAGGCAAGCCGCTCGGCGGGGGTCGCCTGCGGAAGGGGCCGGCCGGCCAGCCGCTGGAAGAGCGCGGCGTCCCAGCGCTCGATCATGCGGTCCTGCGGCGCGAGGATGCCGTCGTACACGCCGCGGAAGAAGGCGAGGACGGCGGTGGGCGCGCCCGGTGGCGCGTCCTTGGTTGCCTCGCCTGCGCCCGAGGCACTGCGGTGCAGGCGCTTGAGGTTGAAGTCCAGCGAGAACAGCAGCATGAGCACAAGGTACGCCCCAAGCGCCAGGGGCAAGGCAAGGCCACCAGGTCCGTGCAGCGCAAGGGCGAGGAAGAGCAGCAGGTTGACGGCGGTGTCGAGCACGGTGTCGAGGTAGCGGCCCATCTGCGTCACCTGGCCGGTGGCCCGCGCCAGGCTGCCGTCCACGTTGTCGAGCAGGGTCTTGATCTGCAGCAGCAGAGCGGCAGCCCACCAGGGGAGGAGGCCAGCGACGAAGGCCCCCCAATCGCCCAGACCAGGGTCGGCGGGCGCGGGGCCACCCAGGGCGATGAGGCCGGCGGCCATCACGCCGAGCAGGCTGTGGCTCCACACCACCGTCTGCGGGTCGACCCCGCGCCGAGCCAGCCATCGGACGCAGGCCATCGTGAGCGGATGCATCAGCAACTGCCACAGCTCAGGCGCCGGCCTGACCTTGTCGGCCAAGCCGAGGTCGAGATTCCGTGGTGGCTCCCTGATGTCCATGGCTGGCCCGAGCCTAGCAGGGGCTGGCGCGATGGCTCATGTCGTGCGCATCGGCCGGCGATAGGCTGAACCCATGGCTTGGCTGGTGCTGATCGGTGCGGCGGTGGCGCTGTGGCTGTGGTGCGGCCCCACCTGGCGCGGGCGTCCCCTGAGCGGTGTGCGGCGTCCCAAGCCATGGCTGATCGGCCACCGGGGCATGCGGAGTTCCGCGCTGTCGGAGAACAGCATGGGCGCCTTCCGTGCTGCGCTGGAGGCTGGGCTCGACGGCCTGGAGACCGATGTCCAGCGCAGCGCAGACGGGGAGTTGGTGCTGGTCCACGACATCGACTTCGAGCTGCCGCCGATGCTGAAGGGCACGGCGCCATGGCGCCTGCCCGTCGACCGCGCCGTCCTGGGGGAGCTGCGCGCTGCCGTCCCTCAGCTGGCCAGGCTGTCGGAGTTGTTCACCTTGGTGCATGCCTTCCCCGGCACCATGCTCAACCTCGAGATGAAGACCCTGCGGCTGATCCCTTGGCGGCTGGCCTGGGATGTCGCCGACGCCGTGCGGGCCTCCGGTCTGAGTGACAGGACCATCGTCTCCAGCTTCAACCCGCTGGCCCTGCTGCTGCTGCGCCTGCGTGCGCCGGCCCTGCGCACCGCCTACCTATGGGTGGATCGGCCGGACGTGCCGAGGCCGATGCGCTCGCCCTGGCCGGCTGCGCTGCTGCACGTCGACGCCATGCATCCGGAGCACGTCGGCCTCGACTCGGCCCAGGTTCGCGGCTGGCAGCGCCGAGGCCTGCTGGTCAACGTCTGGACCGTCAACCGGGCCGATGAGGTGCGCAGCGCACGGGCTGTGGGCGTGGACGCTATCATGGCTGACGACCCGCACGCGCTCCTGCACGCCGCCGACCGCTCGTCGGCGGTGCACGACGGAGACCAACCACAGGCGGGCGCTCCCGCGATCTTCCCGGCCGACTGAGGCCTGGACCGGTCGTGGTCGGGCTCGGGAGGTTTCGTGAACGTACCCAGGTTCAAGCTGATCACCTCCAACAGCGTCGAGCGCTTCGAGGAGCGGCTGAAGGAATACGTCGAGCAGCTCGACCGTGACGAGTTGGTCGTCGACGTCAAGTTCGCCACCGCGGCGCTCGGGGTCTCGGTCGAGTACTCCGCTCTGATCCAGACGCAGAAGACCGAGTCCTGGTCCTGAGTCAGCATGAGAACAGATTCGCGCTAGCACGGAGCGTCCCACGGTAAACTGACGCGGCATGTCAACCACCCTGGTCCTGGCCGTCGACGACGAACCCGCGCTCCTCAAGGTCACCGAGCACGCCCTGCAGCAGAGGGGTTACGCGGTGCTCACCTTCGACGACGCCCGCGACGCCCTGGCCGAGCTGCGTGAAGGACTGCGCCCCGACGTCATCGTCAGCGATATCAGCATGCCCGCCATGGACGGCTACGAGTTCTGCCGTCTGGTGCGGGAGATCCCTGACATGAGGGCAGCCCCCTTCCTCTTCCTCACCGCCTTGGGCGACCGCGCATCGATGCGCAAGGGCATGGCCCTCGGCGCCGACGACTACCTCACCAAACCCTTCCGCTCCGAGGAGCTGATCGACGCGGTGGAGGTGCGCCTGCGCCGCATCGCCGAGCTGCGTAGGCCGCTCGAGGGCGTGGTCACGGTGGCCGGCTTCGGCCATCCGCGGGTGGCGCGCGACGGCGAGCGCCTCGACTGGGAGTCGCTGAAGGCGCTCGAGCTGCTCTTCTACCTGCTGGAGCACCGCAGCGGCGTCACCACCTTCGAGGTGGCCGAGGCCCTGTGGCCGGGCAAGTCGGAGTCCAAGGCCTCCTCCTCCTTCCACACCACCCTCTATCGCCTGCGCAAGGCCATGGGCGGCGAGCTGGTGGAGTCGGCCAACCGCCGCTACTACCTGCAGGACAAGTTCACGATCGACTACGACGTCGACCAGTTCAGGGCCTTGGCCAAGCGCGCGCGCGACTCGCGTCTGGCCAGCGACTACCGCGCCGCGGTGGAGCGCTACAGCGGGCACTTCCTCGTGGGCTTCGAGGGCTCATGGGTGGACGAGACCCGCGAGAGCCTGCACGCCGAGCAGCTCTCCTTGCTGCATGCCGGCGCCGAGTCGGCGCAGAAGCTGGGCGACCTCAGCAGCGCCCTCGACATGTACCAGCGCATGACCGAGCACGAGCCCTACTCAGAGATCGGTTGGGAGGGCTTGGCCGCGGTGTGGGAAGCGCGTGGCGAGAACGGCAAGGCCGCCGACGCCAGGGACCGCTTCGACCGCCTGATGAACGACGCCTGAGGGACTTGGCTGCGCTAGCCGAAGCCTCTTGAGCTAGGCAAGGCGATGCCCGTTCCCAGACCAGCGAGGGTCGACCCCTCGCCCCCGGAGGATCCGATGTTCCAACTCGACCTGAGCGGCAAGACCGGCCTCGTCATGGGCGTGGCCAACCAACGCAGCCTGGCCTGGGCCATCGCCCAGCGCCTGCACGACGCCGGCGCCAACCTGGCATACAGCTACCAGGGTGAACGCCTCAGGCCTGCCCTCGAGAAGCTCACCGACGGCCATGACGCGCTGCTGGCGGAGTGCGACGTCGGCGACGACGCCCAGATCGAGGCGCTGTTCGAGGCCGTGCGTGAACGCTACGGCCGGCTCGACTACCTGGTGCACGCGCTGGCCTTCGCCCCACCGGCCACCTTCGAGCACCCCTTCCACCAGACCACCCGCGACGACTGGCGCACGGCCATGGACGTCTCCGCCTACTCGCTCGTGGCGGTGGCCAACCGGGCCAAGCCGTTGATGACCGAGGGCGGTTCCATCGTCACCCTCAGCTACCTGGCGGCCGAGCGCGTGGTGCCGCACTACAACATGATGGGCGTGGCCAAGGCCGCCCTCGAGGCCTCGGTCCGCTACCTGGCCTACGAGCTCGGCGAGTTCGGTGTGCGCGTCAACGCCGTCTCCGCCGGACCGGTGCGCACCATCGCCGCCCGCTCCATCGCCGGCTTCGGCGACATGTACGCCGAGGCAGGCAGGCAGTCCATGCTGCGCCGCAACATCACCGCCGAGGAGGTGGGCAGCCTCGGCCTCTCGCTGCTGGTGCAGGAACTGGGTGGCGGCGTGACAGGGGAGACGGTGTACGTCGACGCCGGCTTCCACGCCATCGGGATGTTCCTGCCGCAGGGGATGGCTGGCGACTGAGCCTCTCAGGCTGAGCCCTTGAGGTTGAGCCCTTCGAAGCTCGATGCCCTCGACGCCGGTGATGACCCCGCGCCCGCTAGCCGCGTTCACCGACCCGTGGTAGCGTCCCGCATGGTGCGTCCCCATCCGTGGACCGGAGCCCTTGGGCGATGGCGGCCTCGTCTGATCGAGACCCCATCGTGGTGCAGCCGCCTCTAGGCCGCTGCCATCTGCCGCGCGACGCTGACTGGTCCGAGGACCACGACCGGTTGCTCCGCGGCACCCCATCCAAGTAGCCCACCCTCCCGGAGGACCCGATGACCCACCAGCCACCGGCTGTTGACACCGATGCCGGCCAGCTTTCGCTACACACCCCACCGGCCGTCGAACCCATCTACCGCGAGTTGCTAGCCGATCTCGAGACCCCACTCACCGCCTACCTCAAACTGACGGGTGGACCGGCAAGGGCAGGGGTTGAGGCCGCCTCCTCGGAGCCTAGTCGCAGGCTTAACGGCTCCGAGGAGGCGGCCTCAACCCCTAACCACGAGTTCGTGGTTCAGCCGTCCTTCTTACTGGAGTCGGTGGAGCAGGGGGAGAGGATCGCACGGTACTCATTCCTTGGGGTGGGGGCCCGGCGGCGGTTCGAGGCTCGGGGGGAGGCGTTGACGGTCACCGCTGCTGATGGCAGCGAGGAGCGTATCCGGACCCGTGACCCGCTGCGTCTGCTATGGGACCGCACCGTGCGGGATGTACAGCAGCACCCACTGCTGCCTTCCTTCTGGAGTGGCGTGGTCGGTTACGCCTGTTACGACCTGGTGCGGCTCTATGAGCGGTTGCCAGACGCCAATCCTGACGAGTTGGGGATCCCCGACTTGTGCTTCTTCGAGCCGGAGGTGGTGGTGATCTTCGATCACCTGCGGCGCAAGTCCTACGTGGTGGCGGCGGCCGTGGTGGGTGACGAGGGGGACAGGACACGGGCGCAGGCTAGGGTGGACGAGACGGTGGAGAAGCTGCGCGGACACCTACCCTTCGTGCCAGGCGCCGAAGGCGGTGCGCCGATGGACTTCAGCAGCAACTTCACGCAAGAGACCTTCCGTGAGGCCGTGGCCAAGGCGGTGGACTACATCCATGCCGGGGACGTCTTCCAGGTGGTGCCAAGCCAACGGCTGTCGGCCGACCTCAGCGTGCACCCCTTCGCCGTGTACCGGGCGCTGCGCACGGTGAACCCGAGTCCATACCTCGGCTACCTGGCGATGGGGCCGGTCACCTTGGTGGCCAGCAGCCCGGAGAGCCTGGTCAAGTCCGAGGGCAGGCGGGTGGAGACGCGGCCCATCGCAGGCACCCGCAAGCGCGGGCGTGACGCGGCAGAGGACGCCGAGCTGGCCACGGAGCTGGCCGCCGACGCCAAGGAACGCGCCGAGCACGTGATGCTGGTGGACCTTGGCCGCAACGACCTCGGGCGTGTCTGCCGTCCCGGCACGGTGCGGGTCAGCGAGCTGATGAACGTGGAGCGCTACTCCCACGTCATGCACCTGGTGTCGAGGGTGGAAGGCGAGCTGGCCGAGGGCCACACGCCGCTTGACGCCTTGGCCTCCACGCTTCCCATGGGCACGGCCTCCGGCGCGCCCAAGGTGCGCGCCATGGAGATCATCGACGAGTTGGAGCCGGTGCGCCGCGGCCCCTACGCCGGCGCCTTCGGCTACCTGGCGGTGGGCGGCGACATGGACATGGCCCTCACGCTGCGCACCATGGTGGTGGTGAACGGCCGCATCCATCTGCAGGCCGGCGGTGGTGTGGTGGCAGACAGCGACCCCGAACTCGAGTACCAGGAGTCGCTCAACAAGCTGGCCGGCCTGCGGCGGGCCGTCGACCTGGCGGCGGAGGGTCTGGGATGACGCGCGTCCTGATGATCGACAACTACGACTCCTTCACCTACAACCTGGTCCAGTACCTGGGCGAGTTGGGCGCCGAGGTCACCGTGTGGCGCAACGACGCCTTCGACTGGGCGCAGATCGACGAGTTGGCGCCCGACGCGGTGGTGGTCTCGCCCGGGCCGTGCACGCCTAGCGAGGCCGGCTATACCCTGCCGCTCATCGAACGCCTCAGCGGCCGCCTGCCGCTGCTTGGCGTCTGCCTTGGGCACCAGGCCATCGGCCAGGCCTTCGGCGGCCAGGTGGTGCGGGCGCCTCTGATCATGCACGGCAAGACCAGCGAGGTGAGCCACGACGGCAGCGGCGTGTTCAAGGGCCTGCGCGACGGCGTGGTCTGCACCCGCTACCACTCGCTGGTGGTGGTCGACCCGCCGCCGACGCTGCTGACCAACGCCTGGGTGGACGAGGCGGGGGGCCGCACCATCATGGGCTTCCGCCACGCCGAGCACCCCACCTGGGGCGTGCAGTTCCATCCGGAGAGCGTGCTGACCGAGGACGGTCACGCCATGTTGGCGAGCTTCCTGAAGCTGGCCCAGGCACCCGCGGGAGGATGAACCCGTCGGCCGCGCCAGGCGAGCCCGCCATCAGCGTGGTGGTGCCCACCCACGACCGCAGGCCGCTGCTGGAGCGCAAGCTGCGGGCGCTGGAGGCAGAGGCAGGCCGCTGCCGCTTCGAGGTGGTGGTGGTCGCCGACGGCTGCAGCGACGACACGGAGGACTTCCTGGCGACCTACCAGCCTCCCTACCCTCTGCGGTGGTGTGCCACGGACGGCAAGCACGCCGCCTATGCCCGCCAGCGCGGCGCAGAGATGGCCAGCGCAGCCGTGCTGCTGTTCAGTGACGATGACGTCATCCCCTCGCCCGGCTGGCTACAGGGCAACCTGGCCTTGCACCAGACCGCATCGCAGGTGGGCCTGAGCCGTCTGGTCCTGCCCGACCACCTGCAGGTCGGCGTGACTCGGTCGTCGGTGCAGGGCTGGTGGAGTTGCGGAGGGGCCTCGCTCAGCCTGCGCAGTGAGCTCTACCACCGGGTGGACGGCTACGACCCTGCCTTCGCCGCCTATGGTGGTGAGGACATGGACCTGGGGTACCGACTGTTGCTGGCCGGGGCGCGTTTCGTGTTCCTGCCGGAGGCCGCGGCCGAGCACTGGGATGAAGACTACCTGGCGACGTTGGAGGCCAAGGGCAAGGCCGCCGGACGCGCGCATGTGAAGGTGTGGCGCAAGCACGACGACCCACGCGTGGCCTGGGCGCTTGGTGTGCATCCACTCGTCCTCGCCTTGAAGGGCCTGGTCCTGCGACGCTCCTTGACCAGCCTCCTGCGTCACCACCGCTACCGCTGGGAAGTGGCCTACGTGGAAGGTGCCAGGTTGGCCATGAGGGAGGGCGCGTGAAGGAGGACCACATGGCGGCGGGCTCTCCCGAACTCAGCATCGTGGTGGCGACCTACGACCGCCCGGCGCTGGCGCTGGAGTCGCTGGCGGCCTGGCTACGGCAGCATGGGGATCTACCCAGCTTCGAGGTGGTGCTGGTGGACGACGGTGGTTCGGAGGAGAACCATCGCCGCCTGCGGGACGCCGTGGCCGCCGATCCAAGGCTGAGGCTGCTGCGTCGCCCCAACGGTGGACAGGCGGCGGCGCGCAACAGTGGCCTGGACGCTGCAAGGGGGGCCTGGCTGCTCTTCGCCGACGACGACGTCTCGCCCATCGACCGAGGCGTCTTGGCCCGATGGTGGGCGAGGGCGAGGGGCGGCGACGAGGCCTGGGTGGGAGCCGTCGAGGTGCCGCCTGAGGCCTCCCTCACACCGCTGCAACGGGCATGGAAGGTGCACCTGGAAGGCGGGGTGGCGCGGCTGCGGGACGGCGCACGCTTGGGTGCCAGCGGCTTCTGGGTGGCGGCCATGCTGATCCCCCGACAGGCCATGCGCGGCCTGCGCTTCGACGAGCGCCTGGCCGCCTACGGCTGGGAGGACCTCGAGTTCGGTCTGCGTCTTCACCGACTCGGCACCCGTGTCCGTCTGGCCAAGGACGCCTCGCTGTGGCACAGCGACGCGATGGACCTGCCCACCTTGCTGCGCAAGCGCGCCTCGCTTGGCCGACAGGCCTGGGTGCTCAGGGATCTGCACCCAGGCCTGAGGACAGCCTGGTGGACCGGGACCCTCGCGCCCCTGCGCTGGCTCAAGACCGCGCTGCGGGTCGAAGCGAGGGGCAGGGCGGCGCTGAAGCAGATCCGCGAGCTCGCCGACCTCCCGGCACCGCCCGAGCGGCCAGGTGACGACGCGCGTTTCGCCCGCAAGCTCTGGTGGGCACTGGAAGGCGCCTACGCCGAAGGCGTGCGCCAAGGCCAAGAGCAGCGGCGCGCCGCTGCGACGCAAGAAGGGAAGCCATGAACTCGGAACAGGGGTCGACCTGGGACATCGGCACGCTGCTCGGGCGTGTCTTCGACGGTGAGCGGCTCAGCTCGGAGGACGCCCGCGGCGTCATGGGCCGCCTGATGGACGGCGAGCTCTCGCAGATGCAGGCGGCAGCCCTGCTGGCTGCGCTGCGCACGAGGGGCGAGACGGTGGAGGAGATCATCGGCTTCGCCCAGGCCATGCGGGAGCGCGCGGTGCCGGTGCCGGTGACGGTGGACGGCCCCCTGCTCGACACCTGCGGCACCGGCGGCACCGGCCGCTCCACCATCAACGTCAGCACCACAGCCGCCTTCGTGGCGGCCGCCGACGGCGTCAAGGTGGCCAAGCACGGCAACCGCGGCGTCACCAAGCGCTCGGGCTCAGCCGATCTGCTCGAGGCCCTAGGCGTGAACGTCGAGTTGCGTCCTGAGCAGGTGGCCGAGGCCATCGAGACCATCGGCGTCGGCTTCATCTTCGCCCGCAGCCACCACCCCGCCATGCGCTTCGTGGCGCCCATCCGCGCCGACCTGCAGGCCCGCACCATCTTCAACAACCTAGGACCGCTCACCAACCCTGCCGGCGCCACCCACCAGCTGCTCGGGGTCTACGACGCGGCCTGGACCGAGCCGTTGGCCCAGGTGCTTCGCGGTCTCGGCCTGCGCCGGGCCTTGGTGGTCCATGGCGAGGGCCTTGACGACCTGGCCGTCTCCGGCTCCTCCTCCCTGAGCGAGCTGGCGGAGGACGGGAGCGTGCGCAACTACCGGCTGAGCCCCGAGGAGTTGGGGGTGAGGCGCGCGCCGCCCGAGGCCATCGCCGGCGGCGATCCGGCTGAGAACGCCGCGGCCACCCGCGCCATCCTGGCAGGAGAGGTGGATGACGCGCGCCGCGATGTGGTGGCCTTGGCCGCCGGTGCCGCCTTCTACCTGGTGGGACGCAGCCCTGACCTGCCGAGCGGGGTGGCAAGGGCGCAGGAGCTGCTGCGGAGCGGCGCCGGCCTCGAGGTGCTCGAGCGCTATCGCTCCTTCAGCCGCATGGGCTGACGTTCCCATGGCGTGGCCATGACATCCGCGTGCCAGCCTGGAGGGCTAGGGACCGCGGTCGCGACCCGAGCCAGCCGATCGGCGCTGGGTGGCAGGTGACCGCCCAGGAGGACCGCATGCAGGGAACGGCGTCCGAGGTGGACCAGCAGCGTGTCGAAGCGAGCCCGGTCGTCAAGACCGGCTTCGCCGAGATGTTCAAAGGCGGCGTGATCATGGACGTGGTGACCCCACGCCAGGCGCGCATCGCCGAGGACGCGGGCGCCACCGCGGTCATGGCCCTCGAGCGGGTGCCTGCCGACATCCGTGCTCAGGGCGGCGTGGCGCGCATGAGCGATCCCGACATGATCCAAGCCATCATCGACGAGGTCTCCATCCCGGTGATGGCCAAGGTGCGCATCGGTCACTTCGTCGAGGCCCAGGTGCTCGAGGCGCTCGGCGTCGACTTCATCGACGAGTCAGAGGTGCTCACCCCGGCCGACGAGAGCTTCCACATCGACAAGCTGGCCTTCAAGGTGCCCTTCGTCTGCGGCGCCACCGACATCGGTGAGGCGCTGCGCCGCATCGCCGAGGGCGCCTCGATGATCCGCACCAAGGGCGAGGCGGGGACGGGCAACGTCGTCGAGGCGGTGCGCCATGCGCGTTCCGTGCTTGGCGCCATCCGCCGCCTGCAGACCATGCCGGCCGAGGAGCTGATGACCTTCGCTAAGGAGCATGGCGCCCCCATCGAGCTGGTGCGCTACGTGCACCAGCACGGCCGCCTGCCGGTGGTCAACTTCGCTGCCGGCGGCATCGCCACGCCCGCCGACGCCGCCCTGATGATGCAGCTCGGCCTCGACGGGGTCTTCGTCGGCTCCGGCATCTTCAAGTCGGCGGCCGGCGCAGGCGAGGCCGAGGCGGAGAAGGCCTGGTTCGCCCGCGCCAAGGCCATCGTGGAGGCGGTGACGCACTTCCGCGACCCGGTCAAGCTGGCTGAGCTGAGCCGCGGCCTTGGTGAGGCCATGGTGGGGATCGGGCTCGACACGCTGAAGCCGGAGGAGCGGCTGGCCAGGCGCGGGTGGTGACCGCGATCGCCGTCGACGGCCGCCGCACCCATCCCTGACGGACGACCTTCTCACGCGCCGCCTGGTAGGCTGATCCCGTGGTTCGCCGCATCGTTCAAGGCGCCTTCCTCGTGCTGCTCACCGCCACCCTCTGCGTCGGCGCCCTGCTTGGCGCCTCGGCGCTGAAGTGGGCTCAAGAGCTGCCGGCGCTCGACGTGCTCGATGGCCTCGAGTACACCGCCACCTCCTACGTCTACGCGCGCGACGGCAGCACCATCGGTCAGATCGTGCCGGTGGTCGGTGAGGACCGCGCCTCCACCAACCGCGTGCCCGTCTCGCTGGACGAGATCTCGCCTGCTGCCTTGCAGGCGATCATCGCCTACGAGGACAGCGACTACTTCCGTCACTTCGGCTTCGACGTCTTCGGCGTGGCAAGGGCCTTCTACGAGGAGTTCTTCGGCGACGCCGACCGTGGCGGCTCCACCATCACCACCCAGGTGGTCAAGAACACCGTGCTCTTCGACCTGCGCTCCGAGCGCTCGCTGGAGCGCAAGGCCAAGGAGCTGCTGCTGGCGGTGGAGCTGGAGCGTCGGCTGACCAAGAGCGAGATCCTGCAGCGCTATGTGAACGTGGTCTTCTGGGGCGGCAACGTCTACGGCATCCGGGCCGCCGCCCAGACCTACTTCGGCAAGGACCCGAGCCAGCTCACCCTGGCCGAGGGCCTCTACCTCGCCCGCCTCATCCCCTCGCCCAACGCTCGCCACGACGACTTCAGCGGCAGCCGGGCCAGCATGCGGGTGGTGCTGAACTCCATGGTCCGTGACGGCACCATCAGCCAGGTGGCCGCCGACCGTGCATGGCGCGAGCCCATCCAGCCGCGGGGCTGGCGCATCAGCTACGACGGCGAGGGCAACGTGCTCGAGGCGGTGCGCACCGGTGACGAGGTCGTCGTCCAGTCCTCCATCAGCTCCGACCTCTCGTCGTACGTGCTCGTGACCGTGCGCAACTTCCTCACCGAGCGCTTCGGTGAGGCGCGGGTCTTCAGCCAGGGCGGCCTTCGCGTCTTCACCACCATCGACGTGCAGGCGCAGAGGGCGGCCAACCAGGCCTCCATGAACGCCGAGGTGCCACCGGGTGCGCAGTTGGCCATCGTCAGCCTCAACCCGGCCACCGGCGAGGTGCTGGCCATGGTCGGCGGCAAGCTGGTCGAAGGCGTGCCCCCAGGGGAGCTCAACCGGGTGACCCAGGCGCGGCGACAGCCCGGCTCATCCTTCAAGCCCATCGTCTACGCCACCGCCATCGAGCAGGGCGGACTGCACCAGGCCTCCGTGCTGATCGACGAGGAGGCCGTCTTCAACATGCCCGGCCAGGCGCCATGGGTGCCCGCCAACTGGGACAACACCTTCTCCGGGGTGCTGACGGTGCGCGAGAGCCTCAACCAGAGCCGCAACATCCCCGCCGTCAAGGCCCTGGAGGCCGCCTCGGCCATGGCCGTGACCTACCGGGCTCGCGAGCTCGGCTACCAGGTGGAGCCCTACTACGCGATGGCGCTCGGCTCCTTCGAGGTGACGCCGTGGCAGCATGCCTCGGCCTTCGGTGCTTTCGCGAACGCCGGCATGCAGGTGGAGGCCCACATCGTCGCCCGCGTCGAGGACGCCGAAGGCAACGTGCTCTACCAGGCCCAGCCCCGCGCCAAGCAGGTGTGGAGCCCGCAGACGGCCTACATCATCCTCGACGCCCTGCACGGCAACATCGTCGACCGCAACCCGACAGCCCTGTCCTGGCGCGCCGAGCTTCCCGGTCGCTGGATCGCCGGCAAGACCGGCTCCACCAACGACGACCGCGACATCTGGTTCGTCGGCGCCACACCGGGCATGACCACAGCGGTGTGGATCGGTCGTGACGACAACGCCTCGATGACGGGCACGATGACCAACACCGACGGCACGCGGGAGATCGTCACCAGCTCCCGTCAACCCATCTACGTGTGGAACGACTACATGCAGGCGGCCCTGCAGGGCAGGGCGGTGCCGAGCGCCGGCTTCCCGGTGCCGGAGGGCATCGTCTTCCACAACATCGACCGCCGCACCGGCGCCCTCAGCTCGGGTGGCACCACGGCCGCCTTCCTAGCCAGCACCGACCTGAGCAGCCCCAGCCTGGCGAACAGCCTGCGCATCGAGCTGGCCGTCGACCGCCGCACCGGCCTGCGTGCAGGCGCCGACACGCCCTTCGAGTTCATCGACGTCATCGAGGTCGACGCCAACGACTTGGAAGCCATCCTCGGCGGCGCCGTCCCGGTCCCCATCACGCCTTGAGCAGCGCCACCCTTGTCGGGGTGCTCGCCCTGCAGGGCGCCTTCCGCGAGCACGCCGCCGCCTTCGCCAGGTCGGGTGCCGAGGTGCGGGAGGTGCGCGTTCCAGAGCAGCTGACCGGCCTGCATGGCCTGGTCATCCCAGGCGGCGAGTCGAGCACCATCGTCAAGCTGATGCGGTCGACGGGCCTCGACCTGGCCATCCCCGACTTCTTCGAAGCCGGCGGCGGGGTGTGGGGCACCTGCGCAGGCGCCATCGTCATCGCCAATGAGCTGGAAGGCCACCCGGCGCAGCCGCGCCTAGGCCTGCTGGACATGAGCGTGGCGCGCAACGCCTACGGTCGTCAGGTGGCCTCCTTCGAGACCGACCTGCGGGTGGAGGGCCTGCCAGGGACCGCCGCGTTCCGGGGCGTCTTCATCCGTGCGCCGAGGATCCTGCGGCTAGGGGAAGGCGTCAAGGTCCTGGCCGTGGAGAGCGGTGACCCGGTCGCCGTGCGGCGAGGATCCTGCTTCGCCACCGTGTTCCATCCCGAACTGAGTGGCGATGACCGCTTCCACCGCATGGTGCTCGACCACTGGCGAGGCGCCTCGCCGGCGGTCGCGCCTCAGTCCTCGAAGCGGTACAGCACACCGGCCCCGAAGTCCAGCAGGTAGGCGTCGAACGTCTCGTCGAGCCCGAAGCCGGCCACCGGTCCTGGCGCCCTGAACAGCTCGGTCGCCTGGTAGCCGCCGTTCACCGGGTCGAGTGCCCATACCCGGCTGCTGCCGAAGTCGGCGAAGACGTAGCGTCCTTGCAACGATGGCGCTGCCGGTCCCCGAGGCACCACCCCGCCGCTCACCGACACGCCTTGGTCGCGGCCGTAGACGTGCACTGGGGCCACGTAGGCGCTCAGGTCGCAGCCTGACGCCGGTTCGTGGCAGAGCTCGCCTTCGACCACGCGCCAGCCGTAGTTCTCGCCTCCGGTGCTGCCGGCGGCCTGCAGGTTGATCTCCTCCTGCCGGTTCTGGCCGACGTCGGCGATCCACAGGTCGCCGGTCATGGGGTCGAAGGAGAAGCGCCATGGGTTGCGCAGGCCGTAGGCCCAGATCTCTGGCAGCACGCCGTCCTGGCCGACGAAGGGGTTGTCGGCCGGGATGCTGAGGGAGCCTGGCCCCTCGGCATCGACATCGAAGCGCAGAAGCTTGCCGAGCGGGCTGCCGAGGCGCTGCCCATGGTCCTGCGGATCACCACCCGAGCCGCCGTCGCCGAGGCCGTAGTAGAGGTAGCCGTCCGGCCCGAAGGCCAACTGCCCGCCGTTGTGGTTGCCGTATGGCTGGGCCGCTTGGTAGACGACCACGGCGGTGACCGGGTCGGCCTCGGTGGCGGATGGCTCGGCCCACAGCTCGGCGATCATGCTGTCGCCTGCGCGGTCGGTGTAGGAGACGAAGAAGCGGCCGTTCTCGGCGAAGGCAGGATGGAAGGCCAAGCCGAGCAGGCCCTGTTCGCCGCCGGTGCTGACCCGGTCGCTGAAGGCGAGGTAACGCAGCGGCCTGGTCTCGCCGGGTAGGAGCAGGGCGATGGCGCCTGGCTTCTCGACGACGAAGAGGCGCCCACTGCCGTCCCTTGGGCTCACCACCTCCACCGGTTGGTTGAAGCCGTCGGCCACACGCACCAACTGCTGGGCCGAGGCGGTGCTCGGCAGGCTGACGAAGAGGATCAGGGCCGCCACGATCAGGGCGGCTGCCAGGACGGGGGAGACCTGCTTGGCGAGCTTGGTGGTCGTGACGGATCGCATGGTGGTCCTCCTGGGCGAGGGCTGGATCTAGGCTCTAGGCTGACGCCTCCGCATGAGCGGCCGAGGAGAGCGGGTCATCCTCCTCGGGCAGTCCTGCGCCGCCAGGCAGCATGGCCAGCAGCCGCAAGGTGTGCTCAGGCAGGCTGCCGTCCGCCTCCGGGCTGGGCAGCGGCAGGCCGGCGGCCGTCAGCCTTGCGGCGGCGCGTGGGTGCATCCAGCGCACAGTGTGGGCGTCACGCTCGGCCTGGCTGAGCCGCGGCCCGTCGTAGAGGCCGGCTTCACGCCGCTGGCGCTGTGCCTCGAAGAGCAGCACGGCGGTGGCCACGGACACGTTGAGCGACTGCACCATGCCGAGCATGGGGATGACGACGTGGTCGTCGGCGGCATCGGCGGCTGCCTCGCTGACCCCCCGCTTCTCGTTGCCGAGCAGCAGGCAGCATGGCCCGCTGTAGTCCACCTCGCGGAAGTCCACCGACCGTTCCGACCAGTGGGCGGCGATCACGCGCATGCCCTTGGCGCGCACGGCTGCCAGGGCTTGGTCGAGGCCAGGGTGCACCACCAGCTCCACCCACTTCTCGGCGCTGGCGCTGGTGTCGTTGTAGGTGGGCAGGCCCCCAGTCGGGTGGACGGCGTGCACGGTGCCGATGCCCACCGCGTCGGCGCTGCGCAGCATGGCGGAGAGGTTGTGCGGTTTGTGCACCTCCTCGGCCAACAGCGTGAGATCGGGCTGTCTGGACCTCAGCACCTGCTGGATGCGTCGGTAGCGGGCCAAAGTCATGCAGGCATCCTAACGCCCTCCCACGCATTCACGACCCAGCCGATGTCGACCCGCAGCCACCCCGCCCACCCCCGGCCCGCCCCGACCTTGACGCCCCGTCCGCGCGTGGTAGACTCCCCTCCGCTCCCGGACCCATGGTCAGGAGCAGACGCGTGTTCGCGTTCGAGCCGGCAGTTCGCTGCGCGAACTGCAAGCTTGTCGCGCGCAGCGCGACAAGCCGAGGTGGCGGAATAGGTAGACGCGCCAGCTTGAGGGGCTGGTGACCGCAAGGTCGTAGGGGTTCAAGTCCCCTCCTCGGCACCATCGTTCAGGACCGGCGCCCTTCGGGGCGCCGGCTTCTTCTTGCTGCCTTGGTCGGGCCTGCCTGGCGCTGGTGGCGGACAAGACGCTCAGCGACCGGGACGACTGCCGAGCCGCTCCGGGCCGGCCTCGGACGGCGTGCTAGCGTGACCGGGTGCGCAGCGCCCAGGTCCACGGCTTCCCCTTCCCCAGCTACCGCGTGGGCCAGCGCGAGTCCTTGGATGCGGTGCGCCAGGCTTTCGACGACGGCCACCGCTGGGTGGTGGTCGAGGCGCCCACCGGCTCGGGCAAGAGCGCCATCGGCGTGACCATGGCCCGCGAGGCGAGGAGCGCCTACCTGCTCACCGCCCAGAAGGTGCTGCAAGACCAGTACCACCGCGACTTCGGCGACCTTGCCCTGCTCAAGGGCAGGGCCAACTACGACTGCCTGGTGGCGCCCACCCACGCGGCCGCCGCGCCCTGCCTGGTGGGACGCACCTACCCCGAGTGCGAAGGCTGCCCCTACTTCCGCGCCAAGGACCGGGCCCTCGCCTCACCGAGGGCGCTGATGAACTACGCCTACTTCCTCCACGAGATCAACTACGCTGGCGGCTTCCGCGAGCGGGAGCTGCTGGTGCTCGATGAGGCGCACAACCTCGAGGCCATGCTGATGGGTTTCGTCCAGGTGGCCATCAGCGATGCGCAGCTCGACCGTGCAGGTGTTGACCTGCGTCTGCCCGGCTTCGCCGACGAGCTGGCCCTCTTCGACTTCGCCGAGGAGCTGCGGCCAAGGCTGAGGGAGAGGGTGGCCCAGGTGGACGGCGGCCTCGGCAGCGGCGCGCTGCCCATCGACATGGAGCTGGAGCAGTTGCGGGTACGGCAGTGGCTCGACGGCCAGGAGCGGCGGTTGGCATGGTTGCTCGACAGCCGCGACGATGGCGTCGAGTGGGTGGTGGAGCACAGCCGCAACGACCGCGGCGCCTACGTCGGCTTCAAGCCTATCGAGGTGGCCCCCTTCGCCCAGGAGCTGATCTTCGACCACGCCGAGCGGGGGCTGCTGCTCTCAGCCACCATCCTCGACGCCCCTACCTTCCTGCGCGGCCTCGGCCTGCCTGCTGACGAGGTGGCCGTCATCCAGGTGCCATCCACCTTCGACCCTGAGCGTCGACCGCTGCGCCTGCGGCCGGTGGCGCGGCTCACACGCCACCACCTCGACCAGGACCTGCCCAAGCTGGTGGCCGAGGTGGCCGAGATCATGATCGACCATGAGACCGAGAAGGGCGTGATCCACACGCACTCCTACCGCATCGCCCAGGCGCTGCGCACGGGTCTGCCGAGGGAGCTGCGCCGCCGTCTGCTCAGCCACGACGACGCCAGCGGCAGGGAAGAGGCGCTGGCCAAGCACATGGCCTCGCCGGAGCCGACGGTGTTGCTCAGCCCATCGATGACCGAGGGGCTCGACCTGATCGACGACCTGGCCCGCTGGCAGGTCATCTGCAAGCTGCCCTTCCCCTACCTGGGTGACCCGCAGGTGTCAGCCCGCCGCCGCTCCGATCCGGGTTGGTACGAGTGGCGCACCTGCCTTAGCCTTGTGCAGGCCTACGGCCGCGCCGTGCGCAGCGAGCAGGACCACGCGGTGACCTACCTGCTCGACGCCGACGGTCCCGCCTTCTTGCAGCGGCAGAGCCGCCGACTGCCTGCCTGGTTCGTCGAGGCGGTGCGCGAAGCCTAGCCGGGCCGGCCTAGAAGGCGTCCACACGGCTGCGGTAGGGCCGCCGGCCGCCGGAGAGCGCCGCCAGGGCGGCCAGCGCGCGCCCGTCCCCCTCGGCCCATCCTTGCTCGCGCACGGTGGCTGGCCCCATCGAGCCGGACAGCAGCAGGCTGAGCGCACGGACGTCCAGGCTGATGTCGGGTGCCCCGTCGGCTGGCCGCAGTTCAGTGCCGCTTGGGCCGGGCGTGACCCGCCAGCTGCCGTCGTTCCATGGCACGAAGGCGTCTCGCAGGCGCATGGTGAAGCTGGGGAGGTCGATCGGCGTGTCGTCGTCGGCCACGGCCCGCAGGGGTGCCATCGCGCTCGGCAGGTCGAGCATCCTGGCCATCAGGGGCGGCATGCCGCGCACCACGTGGTTGCGGGCGCGGTCGGCCACCACCGGGTCGTCCCAAGG
>CAYXJZ010000007.1:0-13593 GCA_964465355.1 uncultured bacterium
GGCGTCGGGTTCGCCGCCGTGCCCAAGGGGTTGTTGCCCAGCGTGACGATGGCGCCGTTGGCCACGGCAGGCATCTTCGAGGTCAGCGGATCGGCCGTCAGGGCATCGATCAGGGCCTGCCCACCATAGGTCACGATCAGTTCGACGTCGTCGAAGAGGTCGAGCTGCTCGGCGCTCACCTGGCCGGAGAAGGCGCCGGAGGCCGAGACCTCTATGACGCTCTGGGGCATGGTCAGGCCGAGGTCTTGGAAGAACTTCACGCGGGTGTCGTTGGCCGTGTAGAAGCGCACGGTGCTGAGGTCGGTGGTGTCGAGATGGGTGATGAACATGACCTCGCGGCCGATGAGCTGCGGATAGGCGGCCACGGTGGCGGCGATCTGCTGCTCGATGCCGGCGATGAGCGCATCACCTTCGGCCGCCATGCCCATGCCGGCGCTGTTGAAGCGGATCATGTCCCGCCAGTCCGTGGCCCAGGCCGCTTCAGGGAAGGCCACCACCGGCGCGATCAGGCTGAGGGTGTCGTAGACCTCCTGGGTGAGGCCGGAGTAGGCGGCGAGGATCACGTCAGGCTGGGTCGCGGCCACGGCTTCGAAGTCGATGCCGTCCCCCTCGTCGAAGAGCACAGGCACATCGGCACCCAGTTCCTGGAGCCGTTCGGCCACCCAGGGCAAGAGGCCGTCGCCGTCGTCATCGCCGAAGTTGGCTGCGGCGAAGCCCACCGGAACGACGCCGAGGGCGAGAGGCACCTCGTGGTTCGCCCAGTTGACGGTGGCCACCCGTTCTGGCTTCGCGGGGATCACCGTGGTGCCCAAGGCGTGCTCGATGGTGATCGGGTACCCGTCGCCGCTTTGGGCGGCGGCGACCATGAAGGCGGAGAGGACGAGAAGGGAGAAGAGCCCTCGAAGGGTTCGCATGGCAGGACCTCTTTCGTGCAGGCGATGGCATATACCTGAGTATTATAGTCAAGTATATGCTTCAAAAAGAACCCTCGGGAGGGGAATCCCCAGGGCTTCACGGAGGCAAGCTACCGTAACCCGACTAATTCCGTCAAGTATCGTCCATGGCGTCGTGTCAACAGGGGCCCTGGTTCAGCTACGCGGCACGGGCAGGCTGAGCTTGAGCAGCCGGCTGCCCACGCGCATGGCGATGACCATGGCCACGCCCACCGCCAAGGCCAGGTCGGGGTGGACGGGGTGGAGGAAGAACACCGCCAGGGCCCCGGCAGCGGCGGCCGAGGCGTAGAAGTCGCCAGAGCGGTAGAAGATGCCGGGCACCTGGCCGGTGAGCAGGTCGCGCAACACCCCACCGCCCACCCCGCTGACCGCGCCGGCGAAGACCGTGCCCCACATGCCCATGCCGTAGCTCATGCCTCGCTCGGCACCGAGGGCGGCGAAGATGGCCAAGCCCACCGTGTCGAGCACGTACAGCGTGCGGCTCTCCAGCTTGACCCAGCGGTGCAGGTAGAAGCTCAGCACCCCCGTGGCCGCCACCACCCACAGCAGCAGCTCGTTGGTGAAGGAGGCGGGCGGCAGGGCGCCGACGATGACGTCGCGGATCGAGCCGCCGCCGATGGCGGTCACCGAGGCCAGCACCACCACGCCGATGAGGTCGAAGCGCCGCTGCACCGCCACCACCGCGCCCGATGCCGCGAAGGTGAGGGTGCCGAGCCAGACCAGGATGCTCAGCAGGTCCATCGCCCCACAGGTTAACGCCCGGCCGGCCTCTGCTCAGGCCGAGGGCCGCAAGAGCAGTGTGCGCAACACGGCCTGTGTGCGCAGGGCGCTGAGGCCAGTGCTGGGGCAGGGGGGACCATCGCCCAGCAGCTCGCCGACGATGCTCGCGATCAGGGGCTCCTGCACGTGCGTGGGATGGGGGAGATGCTGCTCGGTCACGGCCCCGCTGGCGTCCCGGACGCGCACGGGCCCCTCGTCGAAGAGCGGCAGCTCGACGCTGCCCCGCGTGCCGCTGACGCGGATGAGGTCGCGTTGCGATGCGCCGCTGAAGCTCCAGGCTGCCGTGCCGTGCACCCCGCTGGCGAAGCGGAAGGAACCCACCACCTCGTCGGCCACCTGCGACCACGGCAGTCGGCTGGCGGCGAAGCCATGCACGGCCTCGATGGGGCCGAGCCAATGGTCGAAGAGGTCGAGGCCGTGGCTGCCGAGGTCGAGCAGCAGGCCGTCGCCGCCCACCGCCGGGTCCCAGCGCCATCCTGCCTGAGCCGCGTCCGCTGGCGCAGGCTGCTGCAGATCGGCCTGCAGCAAGGTTGGCTCACCGATGCGCCCATCCTGCAGCAGCTTGCGCACCAGCTCGAAGCGCGGCAGTGCCCGTCGGTAGTAGGCCACGAACAGCGGGACGCCTGCCTGCTCGCAGGCGCGAACCATGGTCTCGGCCTCGGCCAGCCCGGTGGCCATCGGCTTCTCCACGTAGACCGGTTTGCCACTGGCGGCCGCGCGCAGCACGTACTCGGCGTGGCTGGCGGGCGGCGTGGCGACGTAGACCGCATCGACGTCGTCGGCCTCGATCACCTCGGCGGCGGCGTCGGTCCAGCGGGGCACGCCGTGGCGCTCGGCGTAGTCGCGCGCCTTCCGGCCGTCGCGCCGCATGACGACGCTGAGCGAACTGCCTGGCAGGCGGCGGAAGGCGGGGCCTGACTTCACCTCGGTCACGTCGCCACAGCCGACGATGCCCCAGCGGACCCGGCCGCGTTCGCGGATGCCTTGGAGGGTGGTCACCATGGGAGGGTAGCACCGCCCTGACGCCCGCGGCCAGCGTGGGATGATCGGCCATGCCCAAGGTCCTCGAGCACTTGAAGACGCTGGCCGCCATCGACGCCGTCTCCGGCCAGGAGCAGCCCGTCGTCTCCTTCTTGCAGGAGGCGCTGACCCCGCTGTGCGACGAGGTGACCGTGGACGCCGTCGGCAACCTCTACGCCGTCCGTCGCGGGCAGCGTGATGGGCCGACGGTGATGATCGCCGCCCACACCGACGAGATCGGCATGGTGGTCAAGGCCGTCGAGCCGAGCGGCTTCCTGCGCTTCGAGAAGGTGGGCGGCGTGCTGGACAACCTGCTGGCCGCACGGCTGGTCCGGGTGGCCGGTCGGCACCTTGGCGTCATCGGCATGAAGGCCGGGCATTATCAAACAGAGGGGGAACGCTCCTCCGTGCCGTCCTCATCGAGGATGTACATCGACGTCGGCGCCGGCTCGGCCGCGGCGGTGGCCGAGATGGGCATCGCCATCGGCGACCCCATCGCCTTCGTCAGCGAGGTCGTGAGCTTCGGCCACGATGCGCCGCTGGTGGCGGGGAAGGCCATCGACAACCGCCTCGGCTGCGCCGTGCTGTGGGCGCTGCTCGAAGGTGATGCCCCACCGGCCGGCACGTTGGTGGCCGCCTTCACCAGCCAGGAGGAGGTGGGCCTCAAGGGCGCAGGCGTGGCAGGCACGCGCTGGCAGCCCGACCTCGGCCTTGCGCTCGACACCATGCCCAGCGGTGACACGCCCGACATGAGCCTGACCCAGGACCTGAACGTGGCCATCGGCGCCGGTCCGGCGCTGCAGGTGCTGGCGGGGAAGGGCGGCCGCGGCTTCCTGGTCAACCAGTCGGTCAAGCGCTACCTGCAACGGCTGGCCGCCGAGGCGGCGGTGCCGCTGCAGCTCACCGCTTTCAACGGGGGCAACAACGACGCCGCCACCATCGCCTGGTCGGGGCTGGGGGTGCCGGCGGCCTCGCTGTGCCTGCCCAGGCGCTACTCGCACTCACCCATGGAGGTCGCCGACCTGCGTGATGCCGACGCTACGCTGCGGCTGCTTCGGGCCGTGGTGGACGGGATGGGGGAGCTGCCTGGCTTCGGCTTCCTGGACGTTGGCTGAGCGCAGACGCGTCGGGCGGCGTCTTCAGGCGCGAGCGACCGGACGTAGCGCAGGCGCGGACCTTCGCCGCCGACGGCGCCGCGGCCACATGATCAGGCCGCTCACGGTCAGCGCGCCACCAACACCCAACACCAAGACCCACGGCACCGAGCGCAGCAGCCACAGCAGCGCGGCGGCGATGTGGTCAGGATGCCGGTAGAGGCCCTTGGCCAGGGCGATGACCAGGGGCTGGCGCGTCAGCAGCGCAGCGCCACCGCGCTGCGCCAACAGCTGCACGCCCTGTGGCCCCCGGCTCAGCGCCAAGGCGTGGGCCGCGTCGTCGCTGATGCGCACGGCGCCCTTGCCCGCCCAGCGCAGGCTGAGCAAGGGCTCACGGGCCGTGTCGACGAAGCGGGCCAGGTCGGCCAGCTCCGCTGGCGTGTCGGCGTAGGCCATGGCGCGGGCGCCTCCGGCCGGTCCCAGCTTCTGCGCGATGCGCCCTGCGTCGCCGAAGAGGTCGGCCAGCGGCCGCCAGGCGCGGCGCCCGAGCAGGCTGCCGACCTGCTCGATCATGCGGCCCGTGAGCGTGCCTGCACGCCTTGCCACCTTGAGCAGGGCGTTGCCTGCGCCGACGTGTGGCGCGAAGGTCAGCGCCAGACCGGCCGCCGACAGGGTGATGAGCACCGGGTCGGTGTCCTCGCCCCTGCCCCAGGCCAGCCCCTGACGGGTCAGGTCGCGCACGTCGCCGAAGACCACCAGGTCGCTGGCGATGGCGCAGCCCACGCCGGTGGCGTCATCGGCCTCGCCGGTCCAGATGCCCTCCAGGCAGCGGCTGGCATGGGCGGCCAGGCTGTCCCATTGCTCGGCGATGAGCGAGCGGGTGTGGTCGCAGGCCCCGGCCTCGGCCAGTTCGAGCGCCTCGGCGCTGCGACCTTCCGTGAAGGCCTGCTCGGCTGCGCCGCAGTAGTCGTAGGCCGGCAGGGCCTCGACGAAGGGACCGCTGATGCCCATCCATAGCTTGGCGCCGATCAGGCTCAGGCCGAGGAGGACGAGCAGGACGGCCAAGGGGGCGCGGAGCAGGCGGTGGAGCCAGACCAGGATCACGTCGGCAGTCTAGTGCCTCGTGGCCACGTTTCGGGTCTGCTGTGGTGGAACTTGGGTAAGGATTGATAATACCATTTATCAAACACGGGATGATCAACCCACCACCCACGACGGACCCACGACGCCCTCAAGGCCACCGCCAGCTCACCCGACCATTGCGCACCAAGAAGGTGCCCTGCTCGTTGACCAGCCTCAGCGCTCCGTCGGCTGCCAGCCCGGCCACCTTGCCGCCGACGGTCCTGCTGCCTTCCTGCACGTCGACCCAATGGCCGTGCAGCACGTCGAGCTCGGACCAGCGCGCCAGGAAGCCCGCTGGATCGGCTGCTTGGCCTCGTAGGCCGTCCGCCAGGCCTCGCAGCACCGCGTCCGCCACCTGCTCAGGCGACGACCGTTGCAGAGCGGCCGCGCCGGCGGGCGCGGGGTTGCGCACGTTGATGCCGACACCCACCAGCAGGGCGCCTGCGTGGCGTTCGAGCAGCACGCCGCCCAACTTGGCCGGTCCAAGTGGGCCTCGGTCCAGGTAGAGGTCGTTCGGCCATTTGACGCCAACGCGGGCGTCGAAGGCCTGCAGCGCCTCGGCCAGGCCAACGGCCACGGCGGGTGACCAACGGCCTGGCGAGCTGCCGGCCAGGTGGTGCTCGCTGAGGACGGTGCTGAGGTAGACACCGCCAGGCGGGCTCGACCAGTCGCGTGCACGGCGACCGCGGCCGCCCAACTGCGCCTCGGCCAGCAGCACCAGGCCGTCGACGGAAGCGATCGCTCCTGACGCGGCGGCCATGGCAGCGTCCCAGCGGTCCCTGACCAGGTCCTGGGTGCTGGTGACGGTGCCGAGGCGCTCGATGCGCCAGGTCGGCCATGGGCCGCTCATCAGTCGAACAGGTCGTCCTCGGTGATGGCCTTGGTCTTCTTGGAGTAGGACGTCGGCCGCTTGTGGAAGAAGTCGTAGTGCTTGCCGGCCAGGATCTCCTCTTCGAACCACATGACCGGCTCCAGGCTGCCTGGCTCGATCTCCCACAAGGGTTCGACGCCCACCGCCCGCAGCGAGTCGTTGAAGCGGCCTTGGATGAAGGTCTCCACCTGCTGGCGCGGCAGGAAGTCGAGCTCGCCCTGCTCGAAGATCCAGTCGAGGATCTTGCATTCGGCCTTGTAGGCCTTGAGGCAGGCGGCCGTGACCAGCTCGTTGAACTCCTCGTCGAACCAGTGCGGGTACTCCCCGCGCAGGATCTCGATGAGCTTGTGGCCGAACATGCCATGGATCTGCTCTTCCTTGCTGGTGGCCTCGACGATGTTGGCGATGCCCTTGAAGACGTTCCGTTCCTTGTTGAAGGCCTTCATGATGAGGAACTGGCTGAAGAGGCTGACGTGCTCGACGAAGACCGAGAAGAGCAGCACGGTGATGGCGTAGGCCCGGTAGCTGGACTCGCCGGCGTCCTGGCTTGGCACCTTGAGGTAGCGGCCGAGGAACTCCATGCGATCCTGGATGGCGGGGATGGACTTGATGCGCTCGAACTCGCCGTTGAGGCCGAGCACCTCGAGCAGGTGCGAGTAGGCGTCCTGGTGTCGCACCTCGGACTCGGCGAAGGTGTAGCCCACCGCGCCGACCTCGGGCTTGGGGAACCACTTGTAGAGGTCGCCCCAGAAGGTCTTGACCGCCACCTCCACCTGGGCGATGGCCAGCATGGTGTTCTTGATGGCGTTGCGCTCTCCCCCGCTGACGTTGGCCAGGAAGTCCTGTACGTCGTCGGTGAGGTTGTACTCGGTGTGGACCCAGTAGGAGTGGCGGATGGCGTCCTTGAAGCCAAGCAGCTCCGGGTACTCGACCGGCTTGAGGTTCTCTCGCCTCTCCAGCAGCATCAGGCTTCGCAGGAAGAGCAGACCAGCAGGTTGCGGTTGAACTCCTGAGCCGCGTTCACGCTGTGCTGGTAGTAGAGCGTCTTCACACCGCGTTCCCAGGCTTCCATGTGGAGCGCGTTGAGGTCCTTGGTCGGCGTGGCCGGGTGCACCATCAGGTTGAGCGACTGGCTCTGGTCGATGTACTTCTGGCGCTGGCCTGCCTGGATGACCAGGTCGAGCTGGCTGACCTCGGGGAAGGTCTCGAACACGCGCTTCTCCTCATCGCCGAGGAAGTCGAGGTGCTGCACACTGCCGTCGTGCTCCAGCACGCTGCGCCAGACCTCCGGCGTGTCCTTGCCCAGCTCGGCGAGCAGCTCCCTGAGCGCGGGGTTCTTGAAGGTGGTCACCGACTTGGCCAGGTCCTTGACGTAGTAGTTCGAGCGCAGCGGCTCGATGCTCTGCGACACTTGGCCGAGGATGAAGGAGCTGGAGGTGGTGGGCGCCACGGCCATCAAGGTGGTGTTGCGGCGGCCGTAGCCTTCGAGCATCTCGGGCTCGCCGTAGCGCTGCGCCAGCTTGGCGGAGGCCTCGTAGGCGTTCTCCTGGATGTTCTTGAAGATCTGGTTGTTCTTCATGCTGGCCATCAGGCTGCCAAGGGGGATCATGTTCTTCTGCAGGTAGCTGTGCCAGCCGAGCACGCCGACGCCGAGGGCGCGGTGGCGCACCGCGAAGCGGTTGGCGCGCTCGAAGTTGGGGATGTTCTCGGTGCGCTCGATGAACTCGCTGGCCACCGCGTCCAAGAAGTAGGTCATGACCTGGACGGCGTCCGTGTCCTGCCACTCGTCGAAGTGCAGCAGGTTCATGCTGGACAGGTCGCAGACGAATGACTCGTCGGGCGCCACCGGCAGCATGATCTCGGAGCAGAGGTTGCTGGAGCGGATCTTCATGCCCTTGTCGCGGTAGACGTCTGGCGCGCCGCGGTTGGCGGTGTCGCTGAAGAGGATGTAGGGCAGGCCGACCTCGGAGCGCTTCTGCAGCACCTTGGCCCACACCTTGCGCTTGTCGGAGTCGCCGCCCCGCATCGCCTGCATCCACTCGTCGGTGACGGTGATGCCGAAGAAGAGGTTCTGGATGGGGCTGCCCTCGGAGCGGATCTCGAGGAACTCCGGCATGTCGGGGTGGTCGATGGGCAGGTAGGCGGCGAAGGAGCCGCGGCGGGTGGCGCCCTGCTTGGTGACGTCGATGAGGGTGTCGTAGAGGCGCATGAAGTTGACCGCACCCTCGGACTGGCCGTTGTCGGTGATGGGGCTGCCACGGCCGCGCACGTCGCCGAAGTAGGCGCTGGTACCACCGCCGTACTTGCTCATGATGCCCACCTCGGAGGCGGTGGACAGGATGCCTTGCATGCTGTCCTCGACGTAGGAGCCGAAGCAGCTGATGGGCAGGCCGCGGGTCAGGCCGAAGTTGGCCCACACAGGGCTGGACAAGGAGTACCAGCCGCGGCTGAGGTAGTCGTAGAAGCGGTCGGCGAAGCCGTGCATGCCGGGCAGCAGGGACTCGGCGCGGTCGGCGATCTGGCGCATCCGAGCCTCTGGGGTGACGCCGGGGAGCAGGTAGCCGCTCTTGAGGAAGGTACGGCTCTCCTCCGTCAGCCAGGAGAAAGGCTGACGTTGGCTCGGACGGCTGCCTAGACGGGTGCCTCGTGTCCGATGGTCCTTGATCTCATCGGCGGTCGTGGTGTCCTGGGCAGCTTGCGAGACCATGTTGAGCATCCGTCCCTCTCCGTTCCCCTCGTTGAGACGTGGTCCGCCTGGGCGTCGTGCAGCGATGACCAAACCCTGGTGGACCCCGTGTGCTTGCCAGCGGGAGCCCTACACATCTGGTAGAGCGTAGGGCGAAGCGTACTACATCTGGTGCCGTGTGGGCGCAAGCGTTCTGACGCAGCGAGGCCGAGGTGAAGGATCTTACACCGGCACGGTCGTCGAATGCAAAGAACAGTGTTCTATGCTTCTAACAACGTACCTAGAGCGCCGTCGCGACGGATGCTGAACACCCGGCTGACCCCTTGCTCGGTCGTCACGCCCCACAAGGTGTCGGCCACTTCGAAGGTCGCCTTCTGGTGGGTGATCAGCACGAACTGGGTGCCCTTGGCCGCCAAGGAGGTCACGAATCCGCAGAAGCGACGGATGTTGGCCTCGTCCAGCGGGGCATCCACCTCGTCGAGCACCGCGATGGGCAGGCGCTCGGCCTCCCCAGCCATGAGGGCGAAGAGGAAGGCCATGGCCCCCATGGTCCGCTCGCCGACCGAGAGCAGGCTGAGCGACCGGGTGCGCTTGCCTGGGGGTTGGAGCTGGATGCGCAGGCCGACTGGCCGCGGACCTTCCTGCTCCACCTCGATGAGGCCGACCGCCCCCTCGCCGAAGAGCTGTGTTACGTGCTCACTGAAAGCGGTTCGGAGGTTGGCCAGGCTGACGCCGAGGCGTTCGTTGGTCTCCGCGTCGATGCTGTCCAAGGTGCGGCCCAACTCCTCCATCGCCAGGGTGGCCTGGGCCACCTCCGCCTCCAGCACCGCCAGCCGCTCGGCCTGCTCCCGGTGGTCATCGGCGGCCCTGTGGTTGATGGCGCCCAGCTCCTCCATGGCCAACTCCACCTCCCTGAGGCGGCCCCTTGCGCTGCGCTCCCCGAGCGCCATGGGATCCACGCCCTCTGGCAGCACGGCCCTCTCCTCCAGCGCCAGTTCCAAGGCTGCCTCGCGCCGTGCCAGGCCGAGGCGGGTCGTCTCCACCGTCTCCCCCAGCCGGGCGAGGTCGGCCTGCTGCTGCTGCAAGGCAGCCTCGGCGGTGCGCAGGCCATGCTGAGCGGCTTCGAAGGCCTCCCGCTGGCTCTCGAGGTCCTGAGGCAACGCAGCCTCGGCGGCCCGCACCGCCTCCGCTGCCGCCCCTTCCTCCTGGCGCAGCCCGTCGGCTTCGGCCTGGGTCCGCGCGATCTCCTCGCTCAGGGAGGCCATGCGCTGCAGGGCCTGCTCGAAGCGCTCCTGCAGGGCGCGGTAGGCCAAGGACCGCTCCCTGGCGACGTCGGCAGCCCGGTCGCACTCGGCACGGCGGGCCACGGCGGCCTCCACCTCGGCCTGGATGCGCTGCATGGCCTCCCTAGCCTGCTGCTCCATGGCCACGGCCAGTTCGAAGGACGCCTCGTCCGGTTCCTCGGTCGGCGCCACCACGGCCTGTTGGGCCGAGCGCAGGCGGGCGATGCGTGCTTCCGCCTCGGCCAAGCGCTCGCGGCCGACGGCCAGGGCGCGTTCGGCACCGGCCGCTGCTTCCTGGGCTTCCAGCACCGCCTTGTGGGTGGCGTCGGCGGTCTCCTTGGATGCGGTGAAGGCCGTGCGCGCATGGGCCAGGGCCAGTTCGGCAGCCGCCAGGGCCTCCGCGGCATGGCTCGAGACGGCTTCGGCCTCTTCCACGTCCTTGGCCGCGCCGAGCACGGAGGTGGCCGTCGGCCGACGGCCACCGCTGATGGCGCCGCTCGCCTCGACCAGATCACCGTCCAAGGTCACCAGCCGGGGCCGTTGGTTGCGCCGCCTGGCGATCGCCGTGGCCGTGGCCATGTCCTGCACGAGCAGGGTGTTGGCGAGCAGGCTCTGAACCACCACACGGTAGGCGGGGTCCACTTCCACCGCGTCGGTGGCCCAACCCAACAGGCCTTCACCGCGGAGCTCATCCTGCCGCTGTTCCAGCGGGGCCCTGTGCTCCGCCGAGGCGCGCAGCAGGTCGAGGGGCAGCAAGGTCACCCAGGCGCCCGCCCGGCGCACGGCTTGCAGCACCGCCTCGGCGCAGTCGGCGTCCTCCACCACCACGTACTCGGCCCTTCTGCCCAAGGCGGCGGCGATGGCCGCCTGCCGATCCGGCGCCACCCGCAACAGGTCGGCCACGCTGCCGATCACGCCTGGTACAGACGAGGTCAGCGCCGCCTTGGGGCCTTGGGCGTAACCACGCCTCGCCTCGAAGGCGCTGCGCAACTGCGCCGCCGAGCGGCTGCGAGCCTGGTGCTCGGCATAGGCCTCCGCATGCAGCGCATGGGCGGTCTCCATCTCAGTGCGTCTCGCCTCGAGGGCCTCCTGGGCGGCGGTGCGCTGGTCGAGGGCGGTCGCCAGACGGGCCTGCGCCTCTTGCGCAGCTTGGACCGGATCGCTGCCCGATGACCCTGCCTGCGCCTGCAACTCGCCCGCCGCCTCCTCTGCCTTGGCCAGTTCGGCTGCGATGCCTTCGCTGCGGGCGCGGTGCTCGGCCCAGGCCCTTCGCAGCAGCTCGTTGCCCTGGCGCCGCTCCTCGAGCTCGGCTTCTGCGGCACGCAGGCCGATCTGCGCCTCGCTGCGGGCCTCCGCCAGGTGGGCGGCGGCCAGGGCGGCCTTGACGGCCTCCTCCTTCAAGGCTTCTGCGTCCTCGGCGGGCGGTTGGGGCGGCTTGAGCTGGGACAAGGTCGCGAGCTCACCTTTGGCGCTGCCCAGCCGCTCCTCTGCGTGGGTCCGGCGCTCGCTCAGCCTCGACGCCTCCGAGCGCGCCAGCCGCAGCAGCCCTTGGGCCCGCTCCACCTCGGCCGAACGCAGGCGGTATGCGGTCTCCTGTTCCTCGCGCAGGCGGCCGGCCAGCTCCCTGGCCTCTCGCAGCAGGACCAGGCTCTCGCGCCCTTCCAACAGCTCCTGCTCGGCCAGGGCAAGGCTGGATCGCAGCTGGCCCACCTCGTCCTCCAAGCCCCTGACCCGGGCGTGGGCGGCCGTGACGCGGAGGACCAGCGCCTCGCGGCTCAGCTCGCCGTGGCGCAAGGCGGCCTCCGCCTCCTTCTCCAACTGGGCGGTGCGCTCGCGCAGCTCGATCAGCACGTCATCGAGCCGGGCCAGGTGACCCCTCGCACCCTCCAGGCGACTGAGCGTCTGCTCTCGGCGGCCAGCCAGACGGGCCACACCAGCTGCCTCGGCCACGTAGCCGAGCAGCGTGGCCGGGTCGGCCAGCAGCACGCCGGCCACCTCCCCTTGCCCGATGACCGCCACCCCAGCCGTCCCCAGCCCAGAGCCTGCCAGGGCATCGTCCACGTCGATGAAGCGCGCCACGCGCCCATCGAGGCGTAGGTGGCTGTGACCTTCGCGGTCCATGTCGCGGCGCACCTTGATGCTGCGGTGACCGTCGCTGAGCTCCACCTCCACCTCGGCGTACGACAGGCCGCGCTTGCCGTCTGCACCATGGAAGATCAGGTCTGTCTTGGCCTCGGCGCGGAAGGCCTTGGCGCGACCGCCGCCGGTGACCCACTTCAGCGCGTCGAGCAGGTTGGACTTGCCCGAACCGTTGGGACCGACGATGCCGGTGATGCCGGGGGCGAACTCCACCGTGACGCGGTTGCCGAAGGACTTGAAGCCTTGCAGGCTGAGTTGGGTCAGGCGCACGCGTTCGGCCCTGAGACGGCGCGCACCCTCAGGCTCCGGCAGCGATGGCCGAGAGCACGGCAGCGCTGGCACGGATGCCTTGCAGGTAGTTGCGCAGGTCGAACTTCTCGTTGGGGGCGTGCAGCCGGTCGTCTTCCAGGCCCATGTCGAGCATGACAGGGGTGGCGCCAAGGATGCGCTGCAGGTCGACCACCACGGGGATCGTGCCACCGGTGCGGGCGAAGACGACGGGCTTGCCCCACACCTCCTCCAAGGCCTTGGCGCAGCGCTGCACCACGGGATGGTCGACCGGGGTCATGGCCGGATGGCCCTTGCCTTCGAGCTGCACCTCGAGTTCGACGCCTTCTGGCAGATGGGCACGCAGGTGCCTGCGCAGCAGCTCGGCGATCTCCTCGGGGTCCTGGTCGGGCACCAGGCGGCAGCTGAGCTTGGCCATGCCATGGGCGGCGATGACCGTCTTGCTCCCCTCGCCGCCGAAGCCGCCGGACAGCCCGTTGATGTCCAGTGTCGGCCGCGCCCAGATGCGCTCGAGCAAGCCGTAGCCCGCCTCGCCAGGGGTGGCGGTGACGCCGGCCTTGCGCCGGAAGTCCTGCTCGTCGAAGGGGACCCGCGCGAGCAGGGCGCGCTCCTCCTCGCCCAGTTCCAGCACCTTGTCGTAGAAGCCGTCGACCAGCACCCGGCCGTCAGGGCCCTTGAGCGAGGCAAGCAGCGTCACCAGCGCGTTCAAGGCGTTGGGCACGCCGCCGCCGTACGCGCCTGAGTGCAGGTCGCCGGTGGCCGAGCGCAGCCGCACGGTCAGGTAGGTCAGCCCACGCAGGCCGTAGGTGAGGGTCGGCTGCTCGGGCGCGACCATGGCGCCGTCGGAGACCAAGGCCACGTCGGCCTTCAGCTCATCGCGATGCGCTTCCAGGAATGCCTTGAGATTGGGGCTACCGATCTCCTCCTCGCCTTCCACCAGGAAGATGACGTTGAGCGGCAGCGCGCCATGGACGGCCTTGATGGCCTCGACGGCCTTGACATGGGCGTAGACCTGCCCCTTGTCGTCTGAGGCGCCGCGGGCGTGGATCAACCCGTCCTCCAGCACCGGCTCGAAGGGGGGCCGGTCCCACAGCTCCAATGGCTCGGCGGGTTGCACGTCGTAGTGGCCGTAGATCAGCACGGTGGGTGCGCCGGGCACGGTGGGCGAGCGTCCGACCACCACCGGGTGCCTGGCCGTCGGGTGCACCTCGGCGCTCAGGCCTGCGGTCTCGAGAGCCTTGGACAGGAAGTCGGCGGCCCGAGCCACGTCGGCGCTGCGTTCGGGATCGGTGGAGATCGAGGGGATGCGCAGGAGATCGAACAGCTCGTCGATCAGGCGGTCGCGCTGGGCGTCCAA
>CAYXJZ010000007.1:13693-68227 GCA_964465355.1 uncultured bacterium
GGCAGCGAACGCCGACCGCCGATGCCGTCCATGAGCTGCCGATGCAGACCGTGGATGCGCTCCTCCATGCGGTCCTGCAGCTGGTCCAGCTTCTGGCGCAGGCGGATGATCTCCTCGACCCCGGCCAGGTTGATGCCAAGCTCCTGGGTCAGCCTGCGGATCTCGCGCAACTGCTCCACGTTGCGCTGCGAGTAGAGCCTGGTCTTGCCTGCGCTGCGCGACGGCTCGATCAGACCCTTGCGCTCGTAGAGGCGGAGCGTCTGCGGGTGCATGTCCACCAACTCGGCGGCCACGCTGATGACGTAGAGCGGCTTGTCGACGTCGCGGATGGGGTCGTCGCCCTTGGCTCTGGCCTGTTCGCCGCGGTCTTGATCGCTCATGTCCCGATCGCTCACGTCCGGTTCCTCCGCTGCCATGAACGCCAAGCATCGCCGATGGGGCGGAGCAGGGCGCTGGCCGTGGCGCCCAGCCAATCGGTCGCCGACCTCATGGTGCCGCGCAGCTCGTCGATGCGCAAGGTCAGCAACAGATCGCCACCGCTCAGACCGCCTCCCGGCACCCGTAGCGGCTGTCCGTCCTGGCTGCCAGCCGGCACCTGGACGCTGGTGCCGAGCACGTCGAGGCGGAGACCACGGTGGGCCTCTGCCGGTGTCAGGTTCAGGTCGCTCAGCAGGTCGCGGCCCTCGGCGCGCACGCCGTATGGCAGGGAAAGGCCCAACTCGACGTAGGCGTCGCCGGGCGGTCGTCCAGGACCACCAAGGCCCTGCAGCCGCAGCTTCTGACCGGGTCGCACGCCGGCAGGCACACGCACCTCGGCCTCGAAGGAGCGCAGTCGCCTGGCGCCGCCGCAGGCCGTGCAGACGCCGCTTGCGTCGGCTCCGGCGCCCATGCACGTCGGGCAGGTCAGAGGGCCGGGCAGATGGACCTTGCGCACGGCGCCGGCCCGGGCGGTGGCCAGGTCGATGGTGAGCGGCACCACCCTGTCCTCGCCAGGCAGCAGGCCAGCCTGCCTGAAGGCGCGTTGCACGCCCCGGTAGAGGGCGTCGAACAGTGGATGGCCTTGGCTACCGCCGCCCTGCGACGAGGCCCATGGCACCTGGGCCTCCTGGAACACGACCCGCCAGTCCACGTTGGCGAAGTCGGGCACCGGCGCGCCACCCATGCCCATGGCGGCGGCAGGCATCCCGGCGTCTCGGTAGGCGTCGAACCGCCGCCGCGCATCGGGGTCGCGCAGCGTGGCATAGGCCTCCGAAGCTGCCTTGAAGCGCTCCTCGGCCGCCAGGTCGCCTGGGTTGCGATCGGGGTGATCACGCAGGGCTGCCTCGCGGTAGGCGCGGCGGATGGTCTCTTCGTCGGCATCCGTCGGAACGCCGAGCACCTGGTAGGGATCCGAGGACGACGTCGACACGGTCGAAGTGTAACAGATATGAGTCTGAGACGCTCAAGTTTTGCCAGGAAGACCAAGGAGCTTGTCGCGGTGCTAACCTGTTGCGAGGGGAAGGCTGGCCCAACGCGGCCCGTCCTACCCGCTCGCCCAAGGAGGTGCCATGCAGTCCCATCGACGTCGAGGCTGGTGGCTTGGGGTCTCGATCGTGGTCCTGCTGCTCCTGCTGGCCGGTTGTCGCAACGAGACCCAGAACCGCCTACGCCGCAACATCCAGGACTTCACCAACGTCCGCATGTACATCACCGTCTACGCCTACACCGGCGACGTGGTGTTCGACGGCCTGGTCGACGGCAAGCCGACGCGTGCCAGTGCCCGCTCCGACGACGGCAGCGAGGACGCGGCCGGCGACTACGTCTACTGGTACGACGAGCGTGGCCGTTATCACCAGACCAACCTGCCCTACCTGGTCACCACCTACGACCGGCCCGTGGCGCCCTAGGTGCCCTTCATGAAGGGAGCATCCCCCATGCGCGGCCGCTCGGCCCTCCTGATCCTCCTCGCCGCCCTGCTGTTGGTCCTGCCCGCCTGCACCATCAGGGTGGTGCCTGGCGATGTCAGCGGCGTCATCGTGGTCGACCCTGGCCCGCCGCCTAGGCCCGCCCCCATCAGCAGCTTCCGCAGTTCCAGGTCCAACTACCGTGTCGGCGACCTGGTCTCCTTCGAGATCGTCACCCGCGAGTCCGGCTACGTCACCCTCACCGCCATCGACCCTGACGGCTACGTCTACGTCATCGCCCGCAACGTGCGGGTGCAGGGCAGGCAACGGGTGACCATCCCCGACCCCAACGGCCGCATCGTCTTCAGGGCCGATCCGCCCACCGGCCCCCATGCCGTCCGCGCCCACTTCACCCCTGCCCGCACGGCGGAGCGCGTCGTCTTCCACGGGGTGTCAGGCAGCAGTGCCTGGACGCTGGCCATCCGCGCCGAGCTCGAAGGCAGCGGCTACCTGGTCGAGGACGTGGCCGAGGTCCGCTTCAACATCCTGTCGCGCTTCTAGCGCGACGTCCCCCCATGCAAGGAGGTCCTTCCATGTCCACCCTGCGCGCCTTCCTGAGCGTGTCTGTCCTGAGCCTGCTGCTGGCGGCATGCACCGTCACCTTCGTACCGGACGACGGCGGCTCCGGCATCGTCGAGCGGCCGAGGCCGCCCTCCCCCAGCGAGCCCATCGTCGAGCGGCCGACCCCCGGCCTGCCGAGCAGCAACGTGATCGACCGCTTCGAGACCGCCAGCAACCGCATCAACGTAGGCTCCGTGCTGGCCTTCCGCACGCGCATCCGTGAAGAAGGCTTCCTGACCATCACGGCCATGGCGCCAGACGGCCGCGTCGTCGTGCTCATGCGCGCCACCCGCGTGGCGGCCAACCAGCAGGTCTTCCTCCCCTCCGGCGGGAACCTGCAGGCCACCACCCCGCGGGGCACCTGGCGGGTGCGCGCCCACTTCACGGCCAACCGCCCTGCAGGCGTCAGTTTCCAGGGCCTGCAGGGTGAGCGCGCCTGGGCCGAGGCCATCCTTCGCGACATCGAGGGTGCCGGCCTTGCCGACGTCGAAGAGACCAACTTCGACGTGGATTGACGCCCAGGAGGGTCCCCCCTTGGTCTTCGGTCCTTGGGCAGGCAGGGCCGCTGGGGTAGAATGGGGATTGGACGGTGACGCTGACGGCGGGGTCCGGCTTGTCCGGCCCCCGGCCGCCTCGTTCACCCACGGAAGGTAGGCGACGTGGCAGGCCATAACAAGTGGTCGCAGATCAAGCGGAAGAAGGCTGCGAACGACAACCAGCGCGGCAAGGTCATCAGCAAGCACATCCGGGCGATCCAGAGCGCCGTCCGTGAGGGTGGTGGCGGTGATCCTTCCTCCAACCTGCCGCTGAAGAACGCCCTGGCGGCCGCCAAGAGCGACAACGTACCGGTCGACAACATCGATCGCGCCATCGAGCGCGCCTTGGGCGCGGGAGACGGCAGCGTGACCTTCGAGACCGTGCTGTACGAAGGCTACGGCCCTGCTGGCGTGGCCGTCCTGGTCGAGGCCCTGACCGACAACCGCAACCGCACGGCCGGTGAGGTGCGCCATGTCTTCAGCAAGCGCGGCGGCAACCTATCCGGCAGCGTGGCCTGGCAGTTCGAGACCAAGGGCATGATCGTGGTGTCACGGGACGACGAGGCGGTGGCCGAGGCCGCCATCGAGGCCGGCGCCGAGGACATCGAGGTCGAGGACGGCAGCACCACCATCACCACGCAGGCCAACGAGCTCTATGCCGTGGTCGAGGCCCTGGCCAAGGCAGGCATCGAGAGCGAGGTCAGCCAACTGAGCAAGATCGCCCAGACCACCACCGAGCTGAGTGCCGACGAGGCTGAGCGCGTGGTCGGCTTCATCGAGGCCTTGGAAGACCTGGACGACGTGCAGAACGTCTACAGCACCGCAGATCTCTCGAACCTGGCCGACGCGGTGCCGGGTTGAGGGGGGACGGGATCATGAGCTTCCCCACCGTGCCATGGTCGCAGATGTCGCAGATCACCGGCTCGCAGATGCAGCAGCTCATCATGCTGGCCACCGGCAAGTACGGCCTCGACAGCCGCCTGCTGGTCGAGCACACGGCCCGCAACCTGCTCAACCTGGTCGACGCCCACGCGCCCGAAGGCACCGTGCTGGTGGTGGCCGGCCGCGGCAACAACGGCTCCGGCGGCCTGGCAGCCGCTCGCCTGCTTGCAGCCCAGGGCAGGCGCGTCTGGGTGGTTCCCACCCACGAGGCCGAGAACTACTCCGGTACCCCCAAGGAGCAGCTGGAGCACCTGCGCCACTACGAGTCGGTCAAGGTGCGCACCAGCCTGCCCAAGATGAAGTTCGGCTGCGTCATCGACGCCGCCATCGGCACCAACCTCGAGGGCCCGCCACGCGGTCGTACCTTGGACGTCATCACGGTGGTCAACCAGCTGGTGGCTCAGGGCAGCTGCGTGATCTCGCTGGACGTGCCGACCGGCCTCAAGTCCGACGACGGCAGCCTGCCCGGCGACGTCGTCCACGCCTCGATGACGCTGGCCATCGGCCTGCCCAAGCGCGGCTCGCCGCCCGGCGGCCACGTCGGCCGGCTGTACGTCGGCGACCTGGCGCTGCCTGACGGTCTGTACGAGGGCATGGGGCTGGCGGCGCCCAAGCCGGCGGCCTTCGTCACGGAGATCGTTGCCGACTGAACTTCGTCGGGCCGAATGAAGACCGTCGGGTCGACTGAAAGTCGGCGCGCCGACCGAACTCCGTCGGGCCGACTTGGCCTCGCCGGGCTGAGCAGTTCCTGCCGTTATGCTGCCACATGGATGTGCCGCGGCCGCCCGACATGGCGTTGCCTCCCTTGCTCCAGCGACTCCAGCGTGTTCGGTCCAGACGCGCAGGTCTGGCCTTGGCGATATGGGGCGAGGCGGGTGTTGGGAAGAGCCACCTGCTGACCAGACTGTCCTCTGCTCTGCCCTTCGGACTGCTCAAGCTGCACGCCTCCGTCCCTTTGGCCGAACTGGCGCAGGCCATACCCGCCGGCCCTCGGCTGCCGACGTGGGTGGCGCGCAACCTGGAGAGGCTGCGCGCCGGCCAGCATGCCAGCCCAGGCCCCACCCTGATCGCAGCGTTGTCGGCGATGGCCCCGGTCGCCTTGGCGTTAGAAGATCTCCACGAGGCAGAGCCCGAGAGGTCGGTCTTGGTGGAGGAGTTGGCTGCCGTCGTCAGGCGCAGCCGCGGCGTCGCCCTGCTGACCAGTAGCCGGCATCCGCCTTCCACTGCCTTCGGTGGTCTCAGGCTGCTGCCCTTGGAGCCTGCCGGATCGGAGGCCCTGCTGCAGAACCATGCCGGGGCCGGCTTGCCGCCCGAAGCCACGGCCTGGATCTACGCGCGCGCCAAGGGCAACGCCTTGTTCTCCTTGGCCTACTTCCGGCTGCTGGCGGACACGGGCCATCTGTGGAACGACGGTCGGCGATGGCGTTGGCGAGCGCCGGCTGGCGAGCCCATGCCCCTGACGGTGGAGGCGCTGATCGAGATGCAGCTCAGCCCCCTCCTCCTCGATCAGACGCTGGCCAAGGTCATCCGAAGCCGCGCGGTCCTGGCGCATGGCGTGTCCGATGGTGCATGGGCAGAGGTGGCCGGTCTCCCCCGCCCCACGTGGCTACAGGCACGTGCCGCGCTGGAGCGCGCGGGGGTCATCGTCGGCGAGGCCTTCGTCCATCCGCTCTACGGCGAGGTGGTGCTCAGGTCACTTCCCGAAGACGAACACCGCTCCATGGCCCGGACCGCCCTTGCGGCACTGGATCATGACCCGACGGCGGCCGTCGCCTACCTCGAGGCGGCCGGCTTGGACGCCGAAGAACGCTCACAGCGCTACCTGGCTGCAGAGGCGGCTGCGCGCGCAGCCTCGGACGCGCCGGCTGCCGCCAGGCACCTGGCCAAGGCGGCGGAGTGTGCCGAAGGCGAGGCCAGCGGGGCGTTGGCACTGGGTGCAGCTCAGGCCTTGATGGGGGTCGACATCGAGCGCGCGGCCCACTTCGCCGAACGCGCGGCCTCGCGACTCCGCGATCCAAGCGAGGCGCTCAGGTCATGGAGCCTTGCGCTGGCCACGTTGGGCCGGCACCAGGAAGCGCAAGCGGTGCTCGGCCGTATGCCAGGGCCCTTCCTCCAGAGCCTGGACGGCTTCCAGTACAGGATCGCGTTGCTGTACACCTCGGCCAGGCACCAGGACCTGCTCGTGCTCTGGCGAGCCAACCCAAGCCTCCACGGTGCATGCGACGTCACCACCGTGCACCGGATCATCGGGAGCTACATCGCCTGTGGTCAGCTCGACGACGCGACTTCGCTGGTCTCGGCGAGGACGGCAGACGATGGCCTCAGCCACGCCGACCGAGCCGAGCTGGAGGAGATGCATAGTCGGTTGTGCTTCTTCCACGGTGACTATGCCAAGGCCAAGATGCACATCGACGAGGCCCTGAGGCTGGTGCCCGATGCCCTGCCTCAGAAGCGGGCCGGCTGGCTGCGCAACCGAGCCGTCATGCTGCAGTGCCTGGCGGAGGTCCATGAGAGCATGCCCGACCTGGAAGAGGCGCTCAGTGCCTTCGCCGAGGCGGGCAACAGCATCTACTACGCCCAGACGCTGGTCATGATCAGCCACGCGCACTTCGAATGCGGCGACTACGACCGTACGCAGGAGCGGCTGGAGGAGGCGCTCGACATCTTCCGCCGCGTCGACCCGCAGCCCTTCCACATCAACGCACTCGCCTTGCTGGTGGAGGTGTGCGTCCACCGCGACTCGGCGCCCCACCGCTTCCTCGCGCGGAAGTACGCCGATGAGGCGGTGGCCGTCTGCAGCGAGTTGGGCGATGCCGAGTCGGAGGCGGTCACCGCCCTGCTGCTCGCCAGTGTCGCTCAGGAGCATGAGGCTCTGAAGCGAGCGGACGAGGCGCTTGGCAAGTGGCTGGAGCAAGGGGGAACCCCGGAAGGCACGCTGAACGCCTATGTGCTGAGGGCCAAGGCACTCGAGCGGGCGGGGCGACCCGAGGAGGCGCTCCGGGCCCTTGACCGAGCCAAGGAGCTGGCCCGTGAGCACGGCCTGATCGGCGAGGAGCACAAGGTCGGCCTGAACGTCGACAGGTTGCGCGGAGACCGCGCCAGCGCCATGCGGCGCCTGGCCTGGTTCGAGGATCGGGGCCTCGGCCATGGCGCCAACCTTGCCTTGCGTGCCTTCCCTGCACCTGCCGGCGCCTCCGCACCAGCCGTCAAGACGCCTGTGTTGTGGCTGCAGGTGCTCGGACCCATGCAGATGGCGGGAGAAGGCGGCAGCGCCAGCATCCGGGGCCCCAAGCGCAGGGACCTGCTGGCGGCCTTGCTCAGCGCCAGGATCACCGGCCGCTCAGAGGTGACGCAGCTAGAACTGCTCGACCTCCTCTACCCTGGTGACCCAGAAGCGGCAGCGGCCACCGCGCTGAAGCAACTGGTCTTCCAGATGCGTAAGCGCTGGGGCCAGACGGTGTTGGTCAGCACCGCCAACGGCTACGCCCTTGGTCACGTCGCCTCCGACGCCGAGGACTTCCTGCGCAGTGGCGAGACAGGCGCTTGGCGTGGCCCCTGCCTGCATGAGGTCGACGGTGAACGCTGCGAGGTGGCCCGCAGCCTGCTCTACCACGCGTTGGCCCAGGCCGCCGACCGGCTCTTGGGTCACGATCCGCTGGAGGCTGTGAGGCTGGCACGGCTGCTGATGGAGGCCGATCCCTACGACCTGAACGCCCTCGACCTGACCTTGCGGGCCCTGCAGGCGGCGGGCGACGGGCGCGCCATCGAACGGGTGTATAGCCAGGCCTGCCTGCGTCTGGCGGAGATGGGCACCGTCATGCCCGAACTCTGGGAGAGCTTCCTGTCTCGACCGCGCGACCTGCAGCATTGAGACCGTGGGCGTCTGGAGGATCTGTTGGCCCCGGCGACCCCTAAGGGCCTAGGTCCCGCCTAGGGTTGTGATACGGTTCCCATGATCGTTGTTGACTTCTGAGGAGGTGAGACCCAATGAACACATCATCAGTGGGCGCTCCCTCGCAGTCCACGATCCAGCTACTGAAGTAGTCGTCACCGGGAGCGCCGTCAGGCATATCGCGAAAGGTGACTCCCATGAACACGACAACTTCCTCAGACTCGCAGCCATCACCTGACACAACATCGAACGGCTTGAAGCCCGACCAAGTCCGCGCGCAGATCGATGCCACCGGGCGGCTGGCGCTGCGTGGCGAGCGAGCACTCGTTCTAGGCGGCGGCGGATCAACCGGCAACGCCTGGCTGATCGGCCTGCTCGCCGGCCTGTCCGACACAGGGCTGAACATCACCCATGCCGACCTGACCATCGGGACATCAACCGGTTCGACCGCTGCGGCGCAGTTGGTCAGCGTGCCCCCGAAGGAACTGCTCGCCACGATCCTCTCGGCCACACCACAACCACCGACCGGCCGAGCGAACACCGACCAAGGACGCAAGCCTAGCCGGCCACTGACCGATCACCTCGATAGGTTCAGAAAGATCATCGCCGAAAGCGAAGATGCGGCCGACATGCGGCGCAGGATGGGCGAGGAGGCGCTCGGCGTCGATGCGGCGACGGGCGAAGCTTGGCAAGCCCAATGGCGCGCCACGGTCGAGTCGCGACTCCCCGGACAGCATTGGCCGGAACGAACCATGCTCATCACGGCGGTCGACGCCCTGACTGGCGAACCAACGCTGTTCGACCGGCACAGCGGGGTCGATCTGGTCGACGCAGTAGCCGCCAGCTGCGCCGGCGGTGCTTTCGCCTACAAGATCGGCGAAGGTCGGTACATCGACGGCGGCTACCGGTCCTCCAGCGAGAACGCAGACCTCGCTGCCGGATACGAGCGGGTGCTGGTCTTGTCGCCACTCAGCGGCAGGTCTCTATACCCCAAGGAATGGGGTGTTGACCTGGCAAGCCAAGTCGATCAGCTCCGCGTGGGGGGCAGCAAGGTGGAGACGATCTTCCCAAACAGCGACTCCGGGCATCTGTTCGTCAACCCGATGAACGTCTGGATGCGCGCGCCTGCCGCTCAGGCCGGCTATGAACAGGGCCAGGCACTTGCCGAGCGGATAGCGGTGTTCTGGCAATGACATTCGCGAGGCCATCCGGCGCCTAGGTGTCGTTCTGCTGGCCTCAGCGCATCAACGTGATCACTGGTGGGCCGCCTATACGAGGCTGAGCCAAGGAGTATCTTGGCCGCATGGGCACGCCGGAGGACCGCGGTGCCGACACGATCGCTGCGTTGAGGCGGGCGCTGGTACCCGTGCTCAGTCGATCCGGTGGTGCCGCCATCGAGATCGTGGGCGAGCCGGGCTGCGGCAAGACGCACACGGCGGCCACGCTGCTTCGTGGCCTGCCCTGCCGGGCCCTGATGATCGATGCCGCTGGCCCGCTGGCGCGGATCTCCGATGGCTTCCTCGACCTGGCTGCCACGCTGCAGGCAGCCTCGGACGTGGCCGGCCTGGTCGGACCGCGACAGCATGGACCGAAGGAGATCCCTGTCGCAACCCTCCTTGCCGCTGCCGTCACGGCGGCGCCCGTGGTCGTCTACCTCGACGACCACGATGAGGTCGTCCCCGAGCGCCGTGAGCTCCTCCTTGCTCTTGGCGCTGGGGCTGCGGCCAGCCGCGGTGTCGCCGTGATCACCAGCGGCTCACGTCCCTTGGGGGCGCCCTTCCGCGCTATCCAGGTGACCCCATTGGACGGCGAGGCCATCGCGCGCCTGCTGGCCGGCTGGGCCGGCAGCGACCTGCCCCCAGCGGTCACCGGCTGGATCGCCGAACGCGTCGACGGCAACCCGCTCTTCGCGCAGGAGTACCTCCGCTGGCTGACCGAGGAGGGCAGCCTGGTCCACGACGGCAGGCGATGGCGGTGGCAGGCCCCGGATGACGACCGCCTGCCACGCACCGTCGCGAACCTGCTCGCCAGCCGGCTCGCGCCGGCGGCGCAGGACGAGGGGCTCGCCGCGGTCATGGCGGCCATCGCGTTGCTGCCGGAAGGCACCGAGGACGAGCAGCTCGCCCATGTGGCCGGTGTGGACGTCGCCTCCTTGGCGCGGTCGCGAAGGCACCTCCTCGCGCATGGTCTGCTCAAAGAGCCCGGCGTGCCATCGCACAGCCTCTACCGGGCGGCCATGGCCGACGGACTGCCTGCGGCCGTCACGCGTCGGGTCGGTCGGTCGGCGGTAGGCGCACTGGTCGATCGACCGCGTCTGGCCGAGCGATGGGCGAGCTTGGCAGGGCTCGAGGCAGAGGAGCGCGAGCAGCTCCACCGCGCTGCCGCCGAGGCAGCCATGGCCACCGGCGACCGTGCCGCCGCGGCCAGGTCGCTCTGCGCCGCGGCTGACCTGGCGCCGCCGCAACGCCGTGGCCAGGCGGCCCTCGAGGCCGCGCAGGCCTCAGCAGGCTGCGACTACGAGGCGATGAGCCGCCAGGCCGTCATCGCGGCCGACCTCCTCGCCGATCCAACGGAGGCGCTCAAGGTCGGGGCCTCGGCGCTGGCCGTGCTCGGCCGCTACCAGGAGATGTTGGCGACCGTCGCGCGGCTGCCTGCGACGGCGCGAGAAGGCGCGGCGTGGTTCGACCGCTACTGCGTGCTCCTCCACGACTGCGGTCGCCGCAGCGAGCTGCTCGCCTGGTGGAAGGCCAACCCCGATCACCACGCCGGCTGCTCGGCGCGAACCGTCCACATCGTCGCAACGGCCCTGTTGCAAGACGGCTCGCCTGAGGCGGCGCAGGCGCTGCTGAACGCCGCCATCGCCAAGCAGGGCTGGAGCGCCAACGACCTCCTCGACCTCAAGGACACCCGCGCCTGGCTCAGTTTCCACCGTGGTGACTACGCAGCTGCGAAGGCCGACTTCGACGACATGCTTGCCTCGCAAGGCGATCAGCGACCCGAGGCGGTGGCCAACCTGCTACGCAACCGGGCCGTGTGCACCCAAGCCCTCGGTGCCTCCCGCGCGAGCCTCCCCGACCTGCAGCGCGCCATCGAGACCTACGCAGCCGTCGGCAACGAGGTGCACAGGGCGCAGACCCTCCATATGGCCGCCTTCGCCTACTTCGACCTCGCCGAGTACGACATCGCTAGGGCGACGCTCGACGAGGCCATCGGCGTGTTCAGGCGTGTAGCACCGCAGGGTTTCTACGTGCAGGCGCTCGCCTTGCTGACGGACCTCCATCTCGGTGGGAACGAGCGGCACCTTGCCCTTGCGCGTGCCTGCGCCGCCGAGGCCATCCGCGTGGCCGCCGAGGTGGGCACGCCGGACGCCGCGCTGGCCTCCGCCATCGCTTGGGCGTCGGTGGCGCCGCTCGACGAGGCGGTCGCCGCCGCCAGCGATGCCGTCTCGCAGGCCGAGGACAAGGACGGGGTGCCAGAGGCCCTGATCAACGCCCTGCAGGTCCGATCCGAGGCCTATGAGCGTCTAGGCGACCAGGTGGCGGCCGTGGCCGACCTGTCACGGGCCATCGCGGTGGCCGAGGGGCTTGGCTTGGCCTACGAGGTGCAGAAGCTGAGCCTCGGTCTCGACCGCATGCGTGGCGACCGTTCAGCCGCAGGCGCCAGGCTGAGCTGGTTCTTGGCCAACGACCACCTCCACGCCGCCAACCTGCTCCGGCGCTCGTTCCCGGGGATCGAGGACCTCGTGATCGACGAGGCCACGCCGCCGGCCTCGGTCGCCGCCGCTACGCTTCGTGATGCCAAGACCACCACCGGCGAGCAGCTCGCCGCCCGGCCGCTCCTCGAGGTGTTGGGCCCGACGCGGGTGGCGGTCGCCGGGACGACGGAGGCCGGTGCCGGTCGCGGCCGCAAGCGGCTCGAGTTCCTCACGGTGCTGCTCTGCGCCAGGCTGTTGGGGCGGCCGGATGTGAGCCAGACGGAGCTGTGCGACATCCTCTACCCCGACAGGCCAGAGGCCCATGGCGTCGCTGCCATCAAGCAGATGGTCTTCAACGTGCGGCGCGTGCTCGACCCGCGTGCCGTGCAGAGCACGACCGGCGGCTACGCCTTGGGCGACGTGAGCTCGGACGCCGAGCGCTTCCTTGCTGTGGGCGACACCGCCCTGTGGCGGGGCCCCTGCCTGGTCTCAGCGGGCGGGGACATGGTCCACGAGGCTGCCGACCGCCTCTACCTCCATCTGGCCGGGCGGGCGCGGGCCATCCTGACTGCCCAGCCGGTCGAGGCCGAACGCCTTGGACGCATCCTCTTGGACCGGGACCCCTATGACAGGTCGGCCTTGGCGCTGACGCTGAAGGCGTTGACCGAGCAGGGCAACACAAGGGGCGTAGAGCGTGTCTACGGCAGGCATTGCCTCCAGCTCGCCGAGGTGGGGGTGGCGATGCCGCAGCACTGGCAGACCTTCCTCGCCCAGCCGAGCCTGCACAGGGCCTTGGACGGCTGAGTCGCATCCTCCTCTGAGGTCGAGCCTGTGCACGTCGCTCGTCACCGCCTTGTTACCCGGCTGTTACCGGCTCTGCCCTACCTTCGGCGGGAGGTGAGGGTTGCGCCGGTCGCGCCACCCGCTCGCCTGAGGAGGACCTTGTGCTGAGGACGCTTTCGCATAGGGGCGGGCTGTGGCTGGCCGTGGCGCTGATCTGGCTGTTGGCTGCCTGCTCGTCCACTGGTGGCCCTTCACCGTTCGTGGCAGGCAACGAGTGGCATGGCGCCGTGCCGGACGGCGCCACCGTGGTTACTGCTGCCGTGTTCGAGCAGTTGTTCCGCAGTGGCCGGCTCGTCATCGCCCTGGAGGACGACGAGCAGACCCAGGCGGTGGCGCGTGACGATGCCTTCCGGTCGGCGCGTGCTCAGCTGGCCGGCCTCGCGGATCCGAGCGAGGTCATCCAGGACCTGATCGACTTCGCCATGGACGAGGACGGCGACACCGGCGGCATCGAGACCGAGACGGAGGCGGGCGTCTACGGCTTGCTCGGTGTCGGCGACCAGGTGGCCGCCGCCGTGGCCGCCGCCGAGCGGGCGCAGGACGTCGGCCAAGCGCTCTCCGACTACACGCTCAGCTACGGGCTGATGGAGGCCGACCTGCGCGCCAGCCTGCCGCCGCCCGCTTCCCTGGTCGGGGCTGGTCTGGCCGAGGTCAGGAGCGCGCTCGCCCAGGCCGATGAGCTGCTGGCCTCCCTGATCGACTTGGACCGCGTGACGTACGTGCCCGACGGGCTGGGTGCGCCAGGCCCGAGCGACCTGCTCGCTCCGCAGCAAGTTCAGACCAGTGGTGACCAGGGCAACAACTGCGTCGTCCCGACGGGCTACATCGCTCACTACTGGTACCCACTTCGGAACTTCGTCTCGCCCGTCAAGGATCAGGCCAACCGCGGGACCTGCTGGGCCTTCGCCGCCATCGGCGCCGTCGAGAGCCGCGAACTCGTCCAGAGCTACCGCACGGTGAACCTCTCGGAGCAGTTCCTCGTCAACCAGGTCAAGTACCGCTGGGCGAGGGACGACTACGCGGAGGGCTACTTCGCCAACCGGGCCTTGCAGCAAGCCATCGACGCCCGCTTCGGGCTGCCACCCGAGAGCGCATGGGTCTACAACCGTTCGGCCAACCGCGCAAGCACGGAGGAGGGCTCGGCGGCGCACTTCGTCGGCAGTTGCGTCGATTACACAGGCGGACCATGCTCCGAGACCTCGCATCAGTCCGAGTTCTTCTGCACGGTGATCCAGGTGGTCGGGACCAACGTGCCGTACTGCGGCTACTCGGTGTCGACCTTCACGGGCAACACCACGCCCGCCTCGCCCGCGACCCAGATCTGGGCGAGCGGCCAGAGCTTCGAACTCAACCGTTACCGGCAGTACCTGGCGCAAGGCCACGTGATCCTGGCCTCACTCACGGTCTACCGGGGCTTCAACTCGCCGGTGAACGGCGTCGTGACCGACTACAGCAAGGAGTGCGACAAGAACGGGGCCGCCACCAAGAAGTGCGGCGGTCACGCCGTCCAGATCGTCGGCTTCCTGTCGAACGAGCAACTCGCCACGGTCCTTGGCCCGGCCACCCACGGTGGCGGCGGGCTGTTCATCGTCAAGAACTCATGGGGCTGCTTCTACGGCGACGGTGGCTACGTCTACGTGCCGGCCGACTACGTCGAGCAGGTGTTCACGGAGATGAGCGTCCTGGCCTTCGACCAGACGCGGTCAACGCAGTGGCAGCAGGAGCAGACCAGGCCTGGTACCCATGAGACGCCGGTCGTCACGCTGACGGGGCACGCCCAGACCGCCGACCTGCGCGTGCCGGTCGACCTGGCCGCCTACTTCACCGTCATGCACTCCGCCACCAGCAGCGTCACGCTGCAAGTGACATCCAACGTCTCCGGGGTCGTCTACTCTGGGCCCTTCACGATCAAGTACCCGGCCTTCGGCTCCCCGACACTGCCCATCACCTTCACGGCAACGGGGACGCACAGGCTGACGGTCACGGCCACCTACCTCGGCCGGTCCGCCTCGGTCAGCTTCAACCTCATCGTCGTCAACGATCCGCCCACCATCGCCCTCTCCTACACGGGCAGCCCACAGCAGGGCGTCCCCTTCCCCATCACCGCCAACGTCACCGACCCCAACGAGTCGGGGCAGGCGGGGATGTGCTCGCGGATGACGTGGACGGCCGGCGGCGGTGGGACCGTGTCCGGCTCCGGCTGCCTGGTTCAGGTGACCTGGCCGTCGCAGGGGAACTACACGGTCACGGCGAGCACCACGGACAGCGAGGGCCGCTCTGGGACCAGGACGCAGACGCTGAGCGTGGGACCACCGCCCGTCGACCCCAACCCGGTGATCACCAGCTACTCCCTCAGGAGCATCGACAACCTCCTCTTGCCCGGCGGCATCTGGAGCTGTGTGCTCAACATCGTCCCTTCCTTCGCCACGGTGGATCTGCGCCAGACGGCGTGCCAGTACCTCACCGTGCCCGAGCCGCGCTACAAGGCGCTCGTGAGCGTCAGCAACCCGAACGCGGAGACGCTCAGCTACACGTGGAGGCTCTACGTCACCTACTCGGGGGCTGAGCATCAGCTGAGCAGCGAGACGACCACCTTGCCGGAGTGGTCGCCATGGTACCCACGCGCCAACGTCGGCGAGACCACCAACCCTTGCCGCATCGTCGTGACGGTCAACGCGCCCGACCCGAGCCGCAGCAAGACGACCACCGTGTGGATGGGCTCCTGCACCTACTGGACCAGCTACGTGGGCTGAGGAGCGGTCGTACTGGTTGCTCGGGCATAGGGAAAGGCCCCGTCGCTAGCGACGGGGCCCTCGTTCTGGTAGGCGCGGCCAGGATTGAACTGGCGACCCCCACAGTGTCAATGTGGTGCTCTCCCGCTGAGCTACGCGCCTGCGTCTTGGTTCCTGCACGGCCGTCGGGACCGGCCTGCAGCGTGGGTTGGAGGCGCCGACCGGAGTCGAACCGGTGAATGGAGGTTTTGCAGACCTCTGCCTTACCACTTGGCTACGGCGCCGCACCAGCTCGTCGCCTGTCGCCCCGCTGGCGCCAAGGCGAAGGGCAGGTTAGCAACCGTTGACAGGGCCTGTCAACGAGCGAGGCGGCATGGATCATGCGCGCAGCGCTGCGCCCGCGCAGACGACAGCCCGCGCCCGCCCCCCGGTTAGGATCGGCCCATGGTGGATCACGTGCATGCAACCGGTCCGAAGAGCTTCGCCCACCTCCACCAGCACACCTCCTACTCCCTGCTGGACGGCGCTGCCCGCATCAAGGACCTGGTGACCTGGGTCAAGGAGGTCACGCCTGGGCAAGCCGCCCTCGCCATGACCGACCACGGCAACATGCACGGCGCCATCGAGTTCTACAAGGCCTGCGCCAGCCAGGGGGTGCAGCCCATCGTGGGCTTCGAGGCCTATGTGGCCGCCGGCTCGCGCTTCGAGAAGAAGCGGCCGGAAGGCCGCTTGGACGGCGGCTACCACCACCTCACCCTGCTGGCCAAGGACATGGCCGGCTACCGCAACCTCTGCCAGCTCTCCAGCCGCGCCTACCTCGAGGGCTTCTACATGAAGCCGCGGGTGGACTACGAACTGCTGCAGGAGCACCGTGAAGGTGTGATCGCCCTCTCCGGCTGCTTGGGGGCGGTGCTGCCGCGCACGCTGCTCGACGTGGGCTTCGAGGCCGGCGAGGAGGTGCTGCAGCGCTACCTTCAGGTCTTCGGTGACGACTACTTCATCGAGCTGCAGGACCACGGCCTGCCCGACCAGAAGCGCCTCAACCCCATGCTCAAGGAGCTGGCCAACAAGTACGGCCTCGGCATGGTGGCCACCAACGACGGCCACTACGTGCGCAAGGAGGACGCCCGCGCGCACGAGGCGCTGCTTTCCATCCAGACCAAGACCGTGCTCTCGGACGAGGACCGCTTCCGCTTTCCCTGCGACGAGTTCTACGTCAAGACGCCGGAGGAGATGGCGGAGGCCATCGACGAGGCCGAGTACCAGGGGGCCCTTGCCAACACCATGGTGGTGGCCGCACGCTGCAACCTTGAGCTGCCCATCGGCGACAGGCGGGTGTACCAGATGCCCGAGGTGCCGCTGCCGGCCGGCCGCAGCCTGGTCGAGCAGTTGCGGCTGAAGAGCTACGAAGGCCTTGGCCAGCGTTACCCCGATCGCGTCACAGAGGCCATGTGGCGCAGGTACCTCGAAGTGGCCGACAGCAGCCAGCCCGCCATCGACCATGTCCCTGCCGCAGACGACGCCCCGCTGGAGCAGGTGTGGTTGCGTCTGGCCGGGCATGCAGAGCGCGTCCGTCTGGCCAAGCAGGCCGACGGTGCCGCTGGACGTGACGAGAACCCGCTCCTCGACGCGCTCTCAGAGGTCTGGGACGACGAAGAGGCCATGACCATCTTGCGCAGGGCCGAGTTCGAGCTGGGCGTCATCATGGCCATGGGCTACCCCGACTACTTCCTGATCGTGGCCGACTTCATCGGCTGGGCCAAGGACCAAGGCATCGCCGTCGGCCCCGGTCGCGGCTCGGGCGCCGGCAGCATCGTCGCCTACGCCTTGCGCATCACCGACATCGACCCCTTGGTCTATGGCCTGCTCTTCGAGCGCTTCCTCAACCCCGACCGCGTGTCGCTGCCCGACTTCGACATCGACTTCTCCGACCTGCGCCGCAACGAGGTGGTCGACTACGTGCGTCGCACCTACGGTGATGACAAGGTGGCGCTCATCGCCACCTTCAACACCATGGCCTCCCGCGCGGCCATCAAGGACGCTGCGCGCGTCATGGAGGCCTCCTTCACCGAGGCTGATCGCCTGTCCAAGCTGGTGCCTGCCGTCTACGGCCGATCCGTGCCCATCAGCCAGGCGCTCGAGGAGATCCCCGAGTTCAAGCAGCTCTACCAGGCCGGCGCCCAGCCCTACGTCGACATGGCGATGAGGCTCGAAGGCCTCACCCGCAACGCCTCGGTGCACGCCGCCGGCGTCATCATCTCCCGCCGACCCATCGTGGAACTCGCCCCCGTCTTCCGCAGCGGTGACGGCCCCATCGTCTGCCAGTACGGCATGGCCTCCGTCGAAGAACTCGGCTTCCTCAAGATGGACTTCCTCGGCCTACGCACCCTCTCCTTCATCGAAACCGCCGTACGCATCGTCCAGCAAGTCCAAGGCATCACCCTCGACCCAAGCACCTTCCCCCTCGACGACCCAGACACCTTCGCCCTCTTCGCCCGCGGCGACACCGCAGGCGTCTTCCAATACGAGTCATCCGGCATGGTCGACACCCTGCGCAAGCTCAAACCAGGACGCATCCAAGACCTCATCGCCGTCAACGCCCTCTACCGACCCGGCCCCATGGAGAACATCCCCGCCTACATCCGCCGCCACCACGGCACCGAACCCGTGAGCTACGACGACACCCCCAACGCCGCCCCTCTCCTCACCCCCATCTTGGAGGAGACCCACGGCATCCCCGTCTACCAGGAACAGATCATGCAGATCGGCCGAGCCGTCGCCGGCTACAGCCTCGGCGAAGCCGACCTGTTGCGCAAGGCCATGGGCAAGAAGCAGATCACCGAGATGGTCAAGCACCGTGTCATCTTCGAGGAAGGCGCCAAAGCCAAAGGCATCCCCGCCATCGAAGCCAACCGCATCTTCGACCTGCTCGAACGCTTCGCCAACTACGGCTTCAACAAAGCCCACTCCGCCGCCTACAGCCTCCTCGGCTACCAGACCGCCTACCTCAAGACCCACTACCCCCTCGCCTTCATCGCCGCCCTGCTCACCGTTGAACGAGGCAACAGCGACAAGGTGGCCGAGTACATCACCGACGCACGCCACTTGGGCATCGAGGTGCGACCACCCGACATCAACACCTCCACCGGCGACTTCACCCCAGACGGCCAGGTCGTGCGCTTCGGCCTCTACGGCGTCAAGAACGTCGGTGACACCGCCGTCGACCACCTCCTCATCGAGCGCGACAGCGGCGGCCGCTTCAAGGATCTCTACGACTTCTGCCGCAGGGTGGACGGTCGGCTGCTCAACAAGCGTGCCCTCGAGTCGCTGATCAAGGGTGGCGCCTTCGACGGCATCGGCGACAGGGCCGCCATGCTGGCCGACCTGGAGGCCGCGATGAAATGGGGCGCCAGCGTGCGCGAACAGGAGGCCGGCGGTCAGATGGGCCTCTTCGCCGTCGACGAGCTGCGACCACCATCGGTCTCCTCTGCCCAGCCGATCCACCCCCTCGAGCTGCTACGCATGGAGAAGGACGCCCTCGGCCTCTACCTCTCTGACCACCCCATGTCGGAGTACCCGGGCCTGGCCGAGGCCGCCACCTGCACCGTGGCCGGCGTGGACAGTTGGTGGCGCGACCTGGCGGAGGAGCAGGGCACCGTGGCCGGCGGCCGTCAACGGGTGGCGCTGACGGGTCTGCTGCAGAACGTGAGCAAGCGCCCCACCAAGAAGGGCAACATGATGGCCCGCTTCGAGCTGGCCGATCACAGTGGCAGCCGCGAGGTGGTGGCCTTCGGCCGGGTGTTCGACGAGATCGCCGGCCTGCTGCAGGCCGATGCGCCCGTGCTGCTGGTCTGCGAGGTCAGCGAGGACGGCGAGGCCCTGCGGTTGGTGGCCGAGAAGATGCTGCGCTGGGACCGACGAGGGAACGGCGGGCCGCGACTGCCCGAGCTGGCGGTGCTCTCCTTCGACCTGGACGGGGTAGGCCCGCTGCAGCTACGGGAGCTGCGTGCGCTGCTCGACGATCAGGCTGGTCCACTGCCGGTCCGCCTCTTCGCGCGCGGCGAGGAGGGCGTGGTGCAGTACGAGGTCGACGGCGTGCGCGTCGCTGCCGACGGCGTCGGGGAGCTTTCGGCGAACCTGCCATGGCTGCAGGCCTCGATCAGCGTCGACCCAAAGCCTTGGATGGCGGCGGAGCGGGGTCGCAACGGCAACGGCTGGGGCCGCAAGGGTGGCGAGGGCGGCATGGCCAGCGGCGCGGCGGAGGTGCCGTTCTAGGTCCAGTGCGGCCGAACTCAGGCCCAGTGCGTGGACGTCGGCCGGCCACGCTGCACGTCCACCTGGGTGGCCGCCAGCTTGAACTGCTGCGCCGAGGTGGCCGCGTGCATGGCGGTCTCGTAGCTGATGTCGTCGTTGGCGTAGAGCTCGGCCAGGTGGTCGTCGAAGAGCTGCATGCCGTCCATGCGCGAGTCGCGGATGGCGTCGTAGACCTCGCCGGTGCGTTGCTCGTCCTTGACCAGGTCGCGGATGCGCAGGGTGCCCTTGAGCACCTCCATGGCCGCCACCCGGCCTCCCCCGCCCGCTCGCGGCAGCAGCCGCTGCGAGACGATGCCGACCAGCGACTCGGCGAAGAGCACGCGGGCCACCTCGCGCTCGTGGGGTGGGAACAGCTCCATCATGCGGTTGATGGTGCGGGCCGCGTCCTGGGTGTGCAGGGTGGAGAACACCAGGTGGCCTGTCTGGGCGGCCGACAGCGCGGCGGCCGCGGTGAGGTGGTCGCGGATCTCGCCGATCATGATCACGTCAGGGTCCTGCCGCATGGCGGCCTTGAGGGCGTCGGCGAAGGACACGGCGTCCACGCCCAGCTCGCGTTGCACGATGGCGGAGCGCTTGGAGCGGTGCAGGTACTCGATGGGGTCTTCGATGGTGACGATCATCTTGTTGTGAACGCGGTTGATCTCGTCGACCACGCGGGCCAAGGTGGTGGACTTGCCCGAGCCCGTTGGGCCCGTCACCAGTACGATGCCCTTCTCCTGGTCGCGGAAGTAGTCGATGGTGTCCTGGGGCAGGTTGACCACGGCCAGGGCGCGCTCGTCCGAGTTGATGATGCGCAGCACGGCGCTCACGCTGCCGCGTTGGCGGAAGAGGTTGACCCTGAAGCGTCCGAGCCCTGCCACGCTGTAGGCCAGGTCGATCTGGTGACGATCGCTGAAGAGCATGCGCTGGCGTTCGTCGCACATGGCGTCGACCAGCTTGTCGGTGAAGGCCGGCGCGATCTTGGTGTCCGCCACCGGTGTGAGCTTCCCGTGCACGCGGGCAAGGGGCGGCAGCCCCACGTGCAGGTGGAGGTCCGAAGCGCCCCGCTCGACCAAGGTTCGCAGCAGGTCATGGAAGTTCACGCTCCACACGATAACCGCAAAGGCAGATGGTTCACCGCTGCCTCAGGATCGAAGACGTAAACTGTGCACCTATGCGACGCACCATACGTCTCGCTCGCGGGGGTCGGTCATGCTCAGGCTGCTGATCCCCCTCGTGGCGATCCTGACCATCGCCTTCGGCTGGATGTGGTTCAGCCAGCAACGACAGGCGCCCGCCAACCCCGCCACCGCCTCGGCCCCACAGGCCAGCCAGACGCAGCAGGCCGCGCCTGCTGACGACGAAGCCGAAGCGCCTGTGGCCGAGCCGGAGGAAGCCACCGAGGCTGCCGAGCCAGAGCAGGAGCCGGCAGACAGCGACCCGGCCGCAGCCGAGTCGCCGGCCCAGAGCCCTGCCGACGAGCCTGTCGAGCCGTCCGAGGCCGCTGCCCAAGCACGGGAGCCGTCGGTGCCGGAAGGCTACGTGGTGGTCGAGCCCTTGGTGAGCGAACGGCGCGTTGCCTTCGAGGCTGCCGATGACGTGCTCGACCCGGCGCTGGACTACGCCGCCATCATCAGCACCAACCGCGGCGACATCGTCGTCGATCTCTTCGAGGAACAGACGCCACGCACCGTCAACAACTTCGTCTTCCTCGCCCTGCACCGCTACTACGACGGCATCGTCTTCCACCGCGTCATCGAGAGCTTCATGGCGCAGACCGGCGACCCCACCGGCACCGGCACGGGTGGCCCCGGCTACCAGTTCGCCGACGAGATCGTCACGGATCTCCGCCACGACACCCCTGGCGTGCTCTCGATGGCCAACGCCGGTGCTGACACCAACGGCAGCCAGTTCTTCATCACCTTCGCCGAGACCCCATGGCTGGACGGCGCCCACAGCGTCTTCGGTCGGGTGACGCAGGGCTTGGATCTGCTGGACGACATCGTGCGCATCGATCCGAGCGGCGGCCCCGTCGCCTACGCCTTGTTGAGCGCACCGGTGTCGGAGCTGCGTGCCCAAGGTGTGGATCTGGAAGGCGAAGGCAGTGTCGAGGAGGCCCTGACCGCAGCGCTTGGCGCACCCCCGGTGAGCGGCCCCAACATGGAGGTGGCCGGCTGGCGTGTGGTCATCGGCACCGTCGCCGGTCAACCGGCCGCTGGCTTCTTCCCCTTCCCTGATGTCATGGAACGTGTCACCATCATCTCGCGACCACGCGGCTAGGGCGTGCCACGTTCGTCAACGGCCCTAGCCCAACGAGAGGACACCCCACCATGAGTCAAGCCACCGAAGGTTACGCCCCCGTCCCCCACCTCAGCGACGGGAGCAAAGGCCCCTTCGCCGCGGCCGAGCAGGTCCTGCAGCCAGGCACCGACTACCGCGCCGTCCTCGACACCGACCGCGGCACGATGGTGCTCGACCTGGAGCAGCAGCGCACCCCGCGCACCGTCAACAACTTCGTCTTCCTCGCGCTGCACGGCTACTACGACGGCGTGCCCTTCCACCGCGTGCTGGAGGACTTCATGGCGCAGACCGGCGACCCGACCGGCACCGGCACCGGCAGCCCCGGCTACACCTTCGCCGACGAGTTCCACCCCGATCTGCTGCACCGTGGCGCCGGCGTGCTCTCCATGGCCAACGGCGGGCCAGGCACCAACGGCAGCCAGTTCTTCATCACCTTCATCGACACGCCCTGGCTGGACGGCAAGCACAGCGTCTTCGGCCGTGTCATCGAAGGTGCGGATGTGCTCGACAAGATCACCCGCATCGACCCGCAACGGCCCAGAGCAGGGCTGCAACCGGATCGGATCAAGTCGGTGACCATCCTGGCCAAGGCTGCCTGAGCCTCGGTCCGACCACAGCTTCATGGCCCGGGTCTGCGAGGACCCGGGCCACTTCCTTGGTCTTGAGCGGAGGCCGAGCCTCCGGCGTGCGCCGCGCCTCAGGCCCCGATGGGCGGCACCTTCAAGGAGCGCTCGGCAGCGTGCTTGGCCAGATGCTCCAGGAAGTCATCGGCGGCCACACCGCGCCGTTCAGGCTCCTGTCGGCTGCGGAAGCTCACCTGGCCGGCGCTCACTTCCTGATCGCCGAGCACCACCACGTACGGCACCTTGTACAGCTCCGCGTCTCGGATCTTGGCCTGCATGCGCTCGTCTGAGCGGTCGATCTCGGCGCGCAGGCCCTTGGCGGCCAGGCTAGCCTTGAGCGCATCGGCCGCCTCCAAGTGACGGTCGGCGATGGTGACGATGCGCACCTGCTCCGGCGCCAGCCACAAGGGGAAGTCACCGGCGAAGTGCTCGATCAGGAAGCCGATCAGCCGCTCGTGGGTGGACAGCGGCGCGCGGTGCAGGCATAGCGGCGTGCGCCGCTCGTTGTGCTCGTCGACGTAGGTCAGGTCGAAACGGCCGGGTACGGCGAAGTCCACCTGGTTGGTGGCCAGGGTGAACTCGCGGCCGATGGCGCTCTTGATCTGCACGTCGATCTTGGGACCGTAGAAGGCCGCCTCGTCCTCCTCCTCGACGAAGGGGACACCGGCCTGCACCAGCGCGCGTCGCACCATGTCCTCGGTCTTGGTCCACAGTTCCGGGGCGTCGACGTACTTCTTGCCGAGGCCGGCCGGCGCGTGCTTGGACAGCCGCATGACGTACTCCTCGATGCCGAAGAGTCGGAAGTACTGCAGGTAGAGGTCGATCACGGCAAGGAACTCCGTCTCGAACTGGTCCTCGGTGCAGTAGATGTGCGCATCGTTCATCTGCATGCTGCGCACCCGCATCAGGCCTATCAGCGCACCGGAGTCCTCGTAGCGGTAGCAGGTGCCGTACTCGGACAGACGCAGGGGCAGGTCGCGGTAGGAGCGTGGCCTGGCGGCGTAGATCTTGTGGTGGAAGGGGCAGTTCATGGGCTTGAGGAAGTAGCGCACGTTCTCCAGCTCCATGGCGGGGAACATGGACTCCTCGTAGTAGGGCAGGTGGCCGCTCTTGAGGAAGAGCTGCTCCTTGGCCAGGTGCGGGCTCTTGACCCGCTGGTAGCCTGCGCGGTCCTCCACGTCGGCCGCCAGCTTCTCCAACTCGTCGATCATCACCGTGCCGCGCGGCAGCCACAGGGGCAGGCCAGGGCCAACGTCCTCGTCGAGGATGAAGATGTCCAGCTCGGCGCCCAGCTTGCGGTGGTCGCGCTTCCGGGCCTCCTCCACCTGCCACAGGTGCTTGGCTAGGTCGTCGGCGCTGGCGAAGGCAAGGCCGTAGATCCGCTGCATCATGGGGCGGCTCTCGTCGCCGCGCCAGTAGGCGCCAGCCACGCTGGAGAGCTGGAAGTGGGGCGTGACCTGTCCGGTGCCGGTCACGTGCGGCCCGCGGCACAGGTCGGTGAAGCCATCCTCGCCGCCCTGCCGGTAGAAGCTGATGACGGTGCCCTCCGACAGGTCCTCGATGAGCTCCACCTTGTATGGATCGCCGACGGCGCGCCAGTGCGCCAAGGCCTCATCGCGCGGGAGCTCGAAGCGCTCCAGCGGCAGGTCGGCGACGATGATGGCCCGCATGCGCTCCTCGAGCTTGGGCAGGTCGTCGGGCGTGAGGCTGCGGGGCAGGTCGAAGTCGTAGTAGAAGCCGTGGTCGATGACCGGGCCGATGCCCATCTTGACGCTGCCGGCCTCGAAGCCCTCGCTGACGAGCTGCTCGCGTACGGCCTGCGCCAACACGTGCGCAAGGGTGTGGCGCTGCAGGCGCAGCAGGTCCTCGGTGTCGCGCTTGGTGACGATGGCGAGCTGGGCGCCGTCGTGGACAGGTGTGAGCAGGTCGCTGAGCTGGCCGTCGATGCGGGCGCCAAGGGCGGCGCGAGCGAGGCCGGGGCCGATGGCGCTGGCAACGTCGGCGGCTGTCGCCCCGGCAGCGACCTCGAGGCGCTTGCCGTCGGGGAGGATCACGTGCATGGCTTCACCTCTGCATGGAATCGAGCGGGGGACCTGACCGGAGCGGCACGGTGACGTCCCGGACGCGCTCCAATCGGTGCAGGGCATGCTAGCACGTGACATACTGACCGCCATGCACTTAGTCGCCGTGGCATGCAGCGATCCCGACCTCGCCCACAGGCTGCGTAACTTCCGCGACGGCGACCGCCGTTTCCACCTGCATCCGGTGTCCCCCGGCAGCGTCCTCTCCTTGGTCGACGGCCTGCGCTCGCTCGACTTCGCTGGTGCGCTGCTGCTCGACGAGAAGCTGCAACGCGAGGCCGCCGTGGTGGTCGACCGTGGTTCCCTCGAGGTCAGGGAGGGCGGCGCTGCCGACACCCTCATCGTCACGCCTGCCGGGGTGGTGGCCGACCTCCACCTTGGCCGTGCCGTCGGCGCAGCCCTTCGTGCACGGCTGTGGGACCCGCGTGGTGCTCAGGTGGTGGTGCTTGGCGCCGACCTGCGCGCACGCGCCGTTGCCCGCGAGCTGGCCAGCCTCGGTGTCAAGCACCTCACCGTGCTGGCCGCCGATAGGCCAGAGGCCGAGCGTGCGGTGGCCAGGTTGGCGGTGTCCACCACGGTGGAGGGTCGCGCCTACGGTGAGGGCGCTGCCGAGACGCTGCTGGCCATGGCCGACCTGGTGGTGCGCATCGATCCGGCGGCCGAGATGGCACCCGAGCTCTTCGGCCCCCATCTCAGCCTGGTCGACCTCAGCGCCGGCGCCCTGACCTCCTGGCGTCGGCAAGCCATGGCCGTCGGCGCCATGGCCATCGGCGAACGCGACGTCCAAGCGCACGTGCTCCATGCCTCGCTCGGCGCGGTGCTCGGCAGCGGCCTCCGGGTCGAGCCCTTGCTCGCCCTGCTGCACGAGGCCTGACTCATCCCTCTCAAGGCCCCACGGGTCAGGCTCGGATGCATGGACCTTCCTCAGCGTCAGGTGCACGGCCGCCGCTGCTCTTCCCTGCTGGCCATCGCCGTGCTCGCCTGCCTGCTGTGGCAGGGCATCCTCCTTGCGCAAGCACAGGGCTCATCCACGCAGCTCTGGCCCCTGCTCGGTGTGGAGTTCGAGACGGGTGACGGGGCCGTGGTCCTGCGCCGCGGCGCCACCGAGCTGGTCTACGTGCAGGGCCTCGGTTGGCTGGCCAACCTGGATGCGCCTGCGCCGGTGATCGAGGACGGCGTGGTCTACGCCACCGAGGCGGTGCATCTGGCCCTTGGCCTGACCCCCGGTGGCCAGGCACTGCTGCAGCCCACGCCTCAGCCTCAGCCCTTGCCTGACCCATCACCCCCGGTGGTCGTGGCGCCGCCGCTGCCGCCGGTCGTCTCCGTGCCGCTATGGCCCGAAGACCCTGGGATCTCACGCACGGTGGCGCCCGGGGTGGTGCACCGCGAGATCCGTGTCGCCACCCAGGCAGGGACCAGCCGCGTGCACATCGTCGAGGTGGCCCCCGGCTCGGGCGAGTGGCGTGTGGTCGGCACGAGCGGGGAGACGCGGCCCACCGTGGTGTGGGCGGCCGGCGGCATGGCGGCCATCAACGGCGGCTACTTCGACACCGGCAGCCGCGAGGCCATCGGCTTGATGATCGTCGACGGGGTGTGGCAGTCCATGCCTTCCAGAGGGCGCGCTGCCGTCGGTTTCGGTGCCGATGGCGTGGTCATCGACCGGGTCAGCACCCGCTACGCTGTCTGGGTGGACGGGCAACTGCTGCTCGCCTCGGCCCATCCTGCTGCGGCCGAGGTGGTGGTCAACAGCACCAGCCTGGCCTGGTCCGGCCACGCCGGGCTCGGCGTCATCTCCATGGACGCCGAAGGACGCGTGCTCGGCAACCGTGTCGGCCCCGTGCGCGTGCCGGAGGACGGCAGCACCCTTGCCTACCCGCCGGAACTGCGCGGTCTCGCGCTGGTGGAGGCGGGCCAGCGGCTGAGCACGCAGGTGTCGGTGGAGCCGGCCGCCTTCGGCCGCGTGCGCTACGCCGTCGAGGCAGGCCCCCTGCTGGTCAAGGACGGCGTGGCTGCCTTCGCGCCGGAGCTAGAGGCCTTCGCCCTCGGGGTGAGGATCCTGGACGACATCACTCAGCAGGCGGCCATCGGCGTGCGCGCCGACGGGACGGTGCTGTTGGTGGCGGCGGAGACCATGGTGGCGGCCGACCTGGTGCCCCTGTTCCTGCAGCTCGGGGTGCGTGATGCCATGCGCCTCGACTCCGGTGGCAGCACCACCTTGGTGGCTGGTGGCGAGGTGCTCAACCGCCGCAGCGAACGGGCCGTCGTCAACGCCATCGTCTGGCGGCCCGGTGGGGGCGGCGCCCCTTGAGCTCGGGCTCGGCTGCCTGGCTGGGGGCTCCGGTGGGCCGCTGGCGGTCTTCCCTGTTTCGCGGCTCGTTCCTGCTGCTGCTGAGCGTCGTGACGGTCGCCCTTGGGCAGGGGGCGCCGTTGGTGGAGATGCAGTTGGGGCACCGCAACGTGCCGGTGGCCGAGGCCTGGAACCCGCTCAGGCTGCTGCTGCGCGACCTCGGCCCCAGCGAGCTGGTCATCGTCGTCGACCAGGGCAGCCTGCGCGAGGGGGAGCTGCCTTGGACGGTGGTGCTGCCGCTGGAGGGCGGGGCCGGCTTGCGGCAGGTCGAGCAGGACGTCTACCTCCCCGCCTGGCGCAGCCTGCGCTGGATCGTCCAGGCCGGCGGCCTGACGGTGGCCAGCGGCGCCCTTGCGCGGGCCGATGCCGACCCGAGCGCGGTCGACCTGGTCGTCAGCGAACGTCCTGGGGTGGTGGCCGACCGGCTGGCGGGCCGCGTGCTCGACCTCGCGCCTGAGGCCCTGCCGGTGCGCACAGCGTCCTACGACGGTGTGAGGTCGTTGTGGCTGGACGGCACCAGGCCATCGCCGCCGCCTGCCGTGCTGACCGCGGCGGCGGTGGCCGGCACGGTGGTGGTCCTCGGCGTGGCGGCTCAGGACGACCCGGCGGTGGCCGCCGTGCTGGCCGGCCTCGAGGCTGGCTGGCATCCCATCGGCGCAGGCGGCTGGTGGCTGTTGGCGGCCGGGGAGGCTCTGCCGAGTGAGGCGGCCGTGGAGGGACGCCGCTTGGACGTGCACGCCATCGGCCGCGCCTTCGCGGCAGCGAGCGCCATCCCGACGCCGCGCTCGGCACCGCTCTCCCGCCTGCTGCCGCTGCTCATCGGCTACGCCTTCTTGGTCGTGCTGGCATGGCGCCTGGCCGGTGCGGCCGGGATCCTGTGCTGGGCGGTGGTGCTGGCGCTCGGTGCCACCTTCAGCACCCGCTTGTCGCCGCCCAACCCGCCCACCCTCGTGGAAGCACGCGAGCTGCGCCTCTCCGTCGGCGGCCTGGCCTGGAGCCTGCGTGTGCATGACCTGTTCACCCTGCCCCAGGCCTCCCTCGACTTACCGATGGTCGGGCAGCCGCTGTTGCCGCAGGGTGGCGGCGTTCGCCTGGCCGGACCCCCGAGCACCAGGCTCGACCTGGCTGCCTGGCGGGGCGCCAGCCTGATGGAGGCGCCGCGGGCGGCCTCGCCTTGGCTCAGCCTGGACGTGCTGGATCCCGATGTCCTCCTTGGCGCAGATGGCTTGAGCGCCCTGCGTGAGGTCGGGCCTGGCGGCGGCAGCCCGCTGGCCGGCTCCCCCAGCGCCAACGGGTTGACGCCGGCCGAGGCCGCTTTCGAGTCCCTGCTGCCAAGTGGCAGCCGTTGGGGCCGATCGGGGAACGACTGGTACGTCGCCCTGCCGCTGGCGGATGGCGGCGCACCATGATGGAGCCTTCGACCACCCCCATGCTGCTCCGCCCGCTCGAGGCGCTAGGTGAGCGGCTGCGTGAGGCCGACCTGCCGCAACTGGCGGCCCTTTGCCTTGCGCTGCTCATCGTGGTGCTTGCCCTTGCCTGGCCGAGCAGGGCGGGGGTCGCCAACGAGTCGTGGGCGACGGTGGCGCAGGCCAGGTCGCTGATCGTGGCCTTGTTGGCCCTCTCCTACGGGGTGCTGTCGGCCTTCACCGTCGCCCGACGCGCCATCTTGAACGTCGTCGCGGTCATGATGGTGGCCATGAGCCTGGTGCCGATCGAGTTGCTGGCGCACGCCGGCTCGGTCCCGCCCACGCCTGGTTGGTGGGCTTGGCTGAGCACGCCCTTCGCCGTCATGGGGCAGATGGCCATCGGCGCGTCGGCGGCTGTGGCATTGGCCAGGGTCGGCCTGCGCAACCTGGCGCCCCTGTTACCCGTGGTGCTGGTCGCCGGCTTCATCGTCCTCGACTACCGTCTGGACTTCACCGCGCTGAACCCGCTCAGCGCGGCCCTGCAGGTCTCGCCCCTGTACCTGTCGGTGATGGGCTCAGCCGCCTTGGTCGGCATCCTCGTCCTGGCCTTCGGTCGGCGTCGGTCTCCGCGGGTAGCACCATGAACCCCTCCCCCCTTCACCTGCGCGTGGCCAGGAACCAGCTCTGGGCCAGGCGCGCCACCTTCGCCGGTCTGGGCGCCCTGGCCGGGTCCGGCCTTGCGCTGCTGCTCGGCCTCTCTGCCCCACTGCACCTCGCCGCACTGGCCTTGGGCGGCTTGGTCGGCCTGGCATGGCCACAGCCGTCTGCCGAACGCAGGGCCCTGCGCTGGGTGGGTGAACGGGCCGGGCTGGCCTACGAGACCGCCTGGGAGACCGCGGAGCGCGACGATCCCCAGGGCCTGCTCGATGCGGTCCGAACCCAGGGCCGGCTCACCATCCGGGCGCTGCGCATGCCCAACCACACGCCTTGGTGGGCGCCTGCGATGGTGCTGTCCTTGGCGATGTGGTTGATGGCTTCATTGGGAGCCCTGCCGCAAGGCGGCTCGCTGTTCGGCGGAGGCTCCTTCCAGGAATCCCTCGGGCCGCAGCCCCCGACAGGATCACCCGCCGCGGCCACCGACGACGGCGCCGAGCCCCCGGCGGATGAGCTGCCGCCTCCCCCGGTGGAGGCTGGCGGCGGCGCACCGACGGGGACCCCTGGCGCCGGCCAAGGCGGTGCAGGCACCGAGTCCATCGGTGGCCAAGGTGGGGAGGCGACGGATCGCGACGCGCTCGAGCGCTTCGTCGAGGGCCTGCGCAACCGTCCTCAGGAAGAAGAGGAAGGGGCGGCGCAGGCTGCGGTCCCGGTCGCTCCCGGTGACGAGGGCGAAGGCGAGGAAGGCGACCCGGAAGGCGAGGGCACGAGGGAGTCGGACGGGACGCCGGGGGACGGCAGCGGCCAGGCCGGTGAGAGCGAAGGCGGAGGCGACGGCGATGCCGACCAGGACGGCGACCAGGCCGGGCAAGGCGAGGAAGGCGACGAGCAGGCGGGCCAGGAAGGCGACCCGGCTGGAGGTGAGGGTGACGCCCCGGCTGGAAGCGACGACGCCGACGCCGGTCAGGGCCAACAGCAGGGGCAGGGCGCAGGCGAGGCCGGTATGGATGCCTTCGACGCAGGCGAGGGCGATGAGGGCGGACTGGGCGGCGGCACCCCGGCCGAGTTGCCCATGGCCCTTGGCCTGGAGGGTGACCTGGCCGACCCGCAGAGTCTCGAAGGCCTGTTGGGCGCCGGTCCCGAACAGGTGGTCGGCGGTCTGATGCTGCCTGGTTACGGCGAGGACGGCGCCGCCTTCCTGGCGCCGGGGGGCGCTGCCTCCTACCAACGGGCCGTGGAGCAGGCCCTGATCGACGGTGACCTGCCCGTGCCCTACCAGGAAGTCATCCGCAACTACTTCCGCTGAGTCGTCTTCTGGGTCGCCCCATGGGCGCCCGTCCTTGTCCCCGGCAGCTCAAGCGTCCTCGACCTGGTGGGTCTGCCAACGGGCCTGACCACGGCTGAGTTCGCGCACCAGCGCCTGCAGCTCGGTCGCCTGCTCGGCTTCGACCACACCCCGTAGCAGCACGCCGTCCTGATCGTAGTCGGGTGCCTCCATGCGCACGTCGGCGCGTTGGCCGATGGCGCGCAGCAGCGCGTCGGCGTCCTTGAAGTCCGCGCCCAGCTCGAAGGCAAGCAGGTCGGGCACCCAGCGGCTGCCTGCGGCGTCCAGTGCGCGAGCCGCTGCACCGGCGTAGGCCCTGACCAGGCCGCCCGCGCCCAGCTTGACGCCGCCGTAGTAGCGCACGACCACCAAGGCGAGGCGATCCAGTTCACGCTTCAGCGCCACCTCCAGCATGGGCCTGCCGGCGGTGCCACCCGGTTCGCCGTCGTCCGACCAGCGTTGCAGATCACCCCAGCGCACGGCCCAGCACACGTGCGTGGCCTCGGGGTGGGCGCGGCGCATCGTCTCCTGCAGCAGCTGCGCGTCCGCTGCGCGTCGCAAGGGCTCCACCACGGCGATGAAGCGCGAACCCTTGACGATGTCCTGATGCTCGGCCCTGCCGGCCGGCGTGCGATGCGCCATCACGTCAGCGTAGCTGCTGGGAGGCGCCGTGGTGCGTGCTACCCTTCCGCTCATGCCGCTCGTGCTGTACGACAGCCTCAGCCGAAGCAAGCAGCCCTTCCGCCCCATCGTCCCCGGCCACGTCGGCATCTACTTCTGCGGTCCCACCGTCTACTCGGAGCCCCACCTCGGGCACGCGCGCGGTCCCGTCGTCTTCGACGTGCTGCGTCGCTGGCTGGAGCACCAGGGCATGAACGTGCGGCTGGTGGTCAACGTCACCGATGTCGGTCATCTGACCGACGATGGCGACCAGGGTGACGACAAGCTGGCCAAGCGCGCCGCCTTGGAGCGCCTCGAACCCATGGAGGTGGCCGAGAAGTACTTCTGGATCTACTTCGACGCCATGGACCGGCTCGGCGTGCGGCGGCCCAACGTGGTGCCACGCGCCAGCGGGCACATCACCGAGCAGATCGAACTCACCCAGGCGCTGCTCGATCGGGGCCTGGCCTACGAGGTGAACGGCAGCGTCTACTTCGACGTCTCCGAGTGGCGCGACTATGGCGAGCTCTCCGGCCGCGACCCGCAACAGCAGCTCGAAGGCACACGGGTGGAGGTGCGCAGCGAGAAGCGCGACCCGCACGACTTCGCCCTGTGGAAGCGCGCCGAACCTGAGCACATCATGCGTTGGCCAAGCCCATGGGGCCAGGGTTTCCCCGGCTGGCACATCGAGTGCTCGGTCATGAGCACCAAGTACCTTGGTGACGAGTTCGACATCCACGGCGGCGGGCTGGACCTGGTCTTCCCCCACCACGAATGCGAGCTGGCGCAGGCCAAGGCGGCTGGCAAGCCCTTCGCCCGCACCTGGATGCACTGGAACATGCTCACCCTCGACGGCGAGAAGATGTCCAAGTCCAAGGGGCACGTGGTCGACCTGTCCGAGCTGCTGCGGCTGCACGATCCCATGGCGGTGCGCTTCCACCTGCTGAGGTCGCACTACCGCAGCCTCAGCGACTTCGCACCGGAGGCACTGGAGGCCTCCACCCAGGGGCTGGCGAGGCTGCGCCAGGCCTACGCCGGTTGGCGGGCCGCACTGGATGCCGCGGCCTGGAGCCAAGATGGCTCGGGGACGGATCCCTTCGAGGGCGCCCGCCACCGCTTCAGCGAGGCCTTGGACGACGACCTTCACACGCCCGAAGCCATCGCCGTGCTCTTCGAGACCGTGCGGGAGGGCAACCGCGCCCTCGAGGCGCGCGAGCTCGGGGTGGTGGCCGCGGCCGCGCGGCTCTTCGACGACCTGTTCATCGGCGTCCTCGGCGTCTCGCCGCAGGCAGGCCAGGCGGACCAGGCCGCCCTGCTCTCTGGCGTCACCTCGCTGTTGCTGGAACAGCGCGAGGCAGCCAGGCGCCGACGCGACTTCGGCAGCGCCGACGCCATCCGCGACCGCCTGGCCGAGCTCGGCATCGTGGTGGAGGACACGGCGGACGGGGCGCGCTGGCGCAGGGAGCCTTGAGCAGCGGTCTCGACCGCCGCCTCCGCTTGACCCGCTGGATGACAGCCCAGAACCTCTAGGCCGAAGCCTGGCCCGTCGCAGCACCTTCGCCGCCGCGGGCCATGCTCATGGCGTGCAGACCAACGATGAGCAGGAGTTGGAACGGGCATGGGCCTACCTGGTCCTTGCGCGCACGCCTGGGCTTGGCCCGCGCCGTATGGCAGGCCTGCAGGCCGCCTTCGGCCCGGCGACGGCCGTGGTGGCCGCCGGCCAGAGCGGTGCATGGGCCGGCCTTGGCGAGGGCTTCGGCCTGCTGGCTGGCGCCTTGGATCCGCTGGCAGCCGAACGCGAGCTGACGTGGGGGCGAAAGAGGGGCTGGCGGCTGTGTGTGCCTGGCTCGGCTGGCTACCCCGTCCACTGGGCCGATGAAGAGGCCCGCTGGCCCTCGGCCTTCTGGGTGCGGGGCCAGTGGCCGGAGGCCATGTGGCAGGGCGAAGCTGCTGCCGTTGCTGTGGTGGGCCCAAGGCGGGCCTCGCAGATGGCCCGCGCCTTCGCCGCCGAGGTCGCCGAGCGGGCTGCATGGGCGGGTGCCTGGGTGGTCTCGGGCTTGGCCTTCGGCGTGGACGTCGCGGCCCACGGCGCGGCGGCTTCGGCGCAGCGCGCGGGAGCGCCTGCCGGCACCGTCGCGGTGCTGGCCGGCGGCGTCGACCGGCCCAGCCCAACGGCGCACCTCCGTCTGGCCGATGAGCTGCTTGCCGCTGGCGGGGCGCTCTGGTCGGCGGCTCCGTTGGGCTCGGCGCCGCCGGCTGGCGGCTTCCCCGTGCGCAACCGCTGGATCGCCGGCCTCTCGGCCGCGGTGGCTGTCATCGAGGCGGGCGCGCAGTCTGGCGCGCTGCACACGGCCAAGGCCGCGGTGGAGATGGGAAGGGAGCTGCTGGTCACGCCAGCAAGGCCATGGGACGTCCATGCGGCCGGTTGCCTGGCGCTGCTGCGTGACGGCGCCACGCCGCTCATCGCCGCCGACGACCTGTGGCAGGCCGTGCCAAGCGGACGACTGCGAGCAGTGGGACCTGCGCAGGCAGGCGGCGTGCGCGCGCCATCGCCTTGGGCTGAGCACCTGGCCGTGGCGCCGGCCTCGGCTGAAGCCTTGGCCGGGCAACTGCATCGACCCTTCCATCAGGTCTTGGCCTCGCTGGAAGAAGGGGTGGTCAGAGGCTGGGCGAGGCGCGCAGGCGGTGGTCGCTACGCCCTGGTCCATGATGCGGTCGTGGAGGTCGCCGCGTCGCCGTCGGAAGCCGGCTCCCGGGACCTTCTGCCGTAGACAGCGCCACCTGTGCCGGGTAGGCTGAACATGCATCCAACCCGTGTGCGAGGGGCCTCGCGGACCGTCGTGGCCATCGCTTCGCCCTTGGATCCGGGTTGTGAGAGGAGAGGGTGACCTTGAAGAAAGCCATGATGGCTATGTTGACGCTGATCGCGCTCTCGGGCCTGGCCTTCGGCCAGGGCCTGACGGTTTGGACCACCTTCGGTGATCAGACCTTGGAGTGGTTGCAGGCCGAAGCCGATAGCTTCGCCGCCGCCTTCGGCGTACCCGTGAACGTGGTCAAGCTCGACCTTGGCGAGCTGCAGCAGCAGGCTCTACTCGCCGCGCCCCAGGGCCAGGCCGGCGACCTCTTCGTCGGCATCCCGCACGACCAGTTGGCCGGCCTGGCCGTCGGCGGTGTCGTGGCCGACATGGGCCCATACGCCACCAGCGCCTATCTGGCCGACCTGGGCGAGCAGGCGCGCCTGGCCTACACCTACGCCGGCCGCCTCTTCGGCCTGCCCATGTTCGTCGAGGGCCCGGCGCTGATCGTCAACACCGATCTGGTGCCGCAGGTCCCGGCGACCTACGAGGACTTCATCGCGCTGGCCCAGTCGCTGACCACCGCCGACACCTTCGGCTTCATGTTCGACGCGCCCAACTTCTACTTCGCCTACGGCTGGCTGCACACCTTCGGTGGCTACGTCTTCGGTCGCGATGCCACCGGCAGCCTCGTGGCCAGCGACCTCGGCCTGGCCAACGAAGGCGCGGTCATCGGCGCGCAGGCCCTGAAGGACCTGCGCTACCGCCATGGGCTGATCCCGGCCGGCGTCAACTACGACGTGGCCAACGGCCTGTTCATCGACGGCGCCCTTGCCATGATCTACAGCGGGCCATGGGCCGTGAGCCAGTACCGCGACGCCGGCATCGACATCGAGATCGTGCCCGTGCCGTCGCTGGCGGACGGCACCGAGTTCAGTGGCTTCATGGGTGTGCAGGGCGTGCTGATGAACCAGTTCAGCACCAACAAGGTGGACGCCGCCAACTTCGCCAAGTGGATCACCCGCACCGACGCGCAGGTCGACATGGCGCGCCTCTCCGGTCGCATCCCCGCCTCCGAGTCCGCGCTGGCCCAGGTCAGTGACGATCCCACCATCGCCGGCTTCGGCGTGGCGCTGCTCAACAGCGAGCCCATGCCCAACGTGCCTGAGATGGGCCAGGTCTGGGGTCCCATGGGCAGTGCCCTCTCGATCATCCTCGAGACCGAGGGCTCCGACGTGGCCGCGGCGTTGCAGGCGGCTGAGGACGAGGTCGCTGGCCGCTAGGCCCCTGACGGTCGCTTGAAGGATAGGCACGTTCGCTCGGCAGGCGGCCAGGGACCAAGGTTCCTGGCCGCCTGCCGTTCCAGGCATGCTCGAGAGAAAGGGGCTCGCCATCGATCTCTCCGCACCCAAGGCTTACCTGCCCAAGGCCCGCAGCAGCGCGGGCGGGCTGCTGAAGTCGCTGCTGCTGCTCTCCGCCGCCCTGCTGGTGGCCTTGGCGGTCGGTGTGCTCGGCCTCCTGGCCTTGCGCCTGCTCTTCCCCGGCCTGCCTGCTTGGGCCGGCCTGCCGGTCGGGGCGCTGGCGCTGCTTGTCTCGCTGTGGTTCATCGCCAGGCGCTTCGTCTGGATCATGCCCTGGTACTACGTCCTGCCGGCCATCGTCTTCCTTCTCACCTTCACCTTCTTCCCCGTTGGGCTGACCGTGTGGCTGGCCTTCACCGACTACGCGGGCATCCGCAACGGCCAGCTCAACGTGAGCAGCACCACCACCGTGCTGGCCATCGACGGCTCGCGGGTGACCATCGATGACCCCGTCAACCTGAACTGCGCAGCGCTGCGCAACGGCTGCACCGATGTGCGGGCCGAGGTCTACAGCTTCGAGCTGCTGCGCGTCGACGCCCTCGACTACCAGGATGGCGTGCTCACCCTGGCGGATCCGCTGCCTCGCGGCCGCGAGCCGCGGCAGGTGGAGCTGACGCTGCCCGACCTTGGCGGCTTCGCCTTCTCGGTCGGCGTGACCTCGGTGGACGGCACGGCGCTGCGTCTGGAAAGGGCGCCGCCCTACCCGCCTGCCCTGGAGGACGTTGGCATCCAGCTCTCCGACCAGCTGCGGCGCACCATCCTGGCCGAGGAGGACGGTGGACGCGTCCTGCTGCTTGACGCGCCGCTGCCCGACGACTTCGAGGCCACCGCCATCGCGCGCTACAACGACTACGGCTTCATCGGCTGGCGCAACTTCGGCACCATCGTCAGTCGCGCCCAGCGCTCGCTGCTGCCGGTGTTCGGCTGGAACCTGACCTTCGCCTTCCTGACCATCCTGATCAACCTGGTCTTCGGCGTGCTGCTGGCGGTGCTGCTCAACAACCCAGAGCTGCGCCTGCGCAACCTCTACCGCACCCTGCTGATCCTGCCTTGGGCCTTGCCTGGCATCATCACCATCCAGGTGTGGCGCGGCTTCCTCAACCAGAACTTCGGTGCCATCAACCGGGTGTTGATGCTGTTCGACATCACCCCGGAGCCGATCAACTGGCTTGGCACCGTCACGGCGGCCAAGGGGGCCATCCTGCTGGTCAACCTGTGGCTCGGCCTGCCCTTCATGATGACCGCGGTGCTCAGCGCCCTTTCGGCCATCCCTCGCGAGCTGTACGAGGCGGCCAAGATCGACGGCGCCAGCGCATGGCAGAGCTTCACCGGTGTGACCGCCCCGCTGCTGCGCACCGCGCTCGTACCCATCACGCTGACCAGCTTCGCCTTCAACTTCAACAACTTCAACCTCATCTTCCTGCTCACCGACGGTGGTCCGCCGGTGGAGGGCGGCACCGCCACCGCCCGCGGCACCGACATCCTCATCTCCTGGGCCTACAACGAGGCCTTCCGCACCCAGGGCGGCTTCGCCTACGGTCTAGGCTCGGCCATCTCCATCCTGATCTTCGTCATCACCCTGGCCATCAGCCTCGTCAACTTCCGCGTCACCGGCGCGCTCAAGGAGGAGCGGAACACATGAAGAAGACCGATCCTCGCGCCTGGCTGTGGATGGCCCTGACCATCGTGGTCGCTGTCGGCGGCGCCATCGGCCTGATCACGGCCATGCCGGAGGCGGTGCTAAGGCCGCCATTCCTGGTCATCCCCAAAGGCTGGGCCTACGTGCTCGGCGCCTTCGCCCTGCTCATCGCCGGGGTGGCGCTGGCCGCCTACTTCTACGGACGGGCCACGCGGCCGGGCAAGGCGGCCGCCTACGCCCTGACCAGCGGCACCCACCTGTTCATGTGGGCCGCCGTGGCCGCCGTCTTCTACCCCATCGTCTACCTGCTGGCGGTGTCCTTCAACCGCAACGACACCCTGGCCGGCGCGCTGCCACGGGTCGGCAACATCCTCGTTCGGGCCGGGGTCTTCCCCAACCCCGCCGACGTCTCGTTGGCCCAGTACCAGAAGGTGCTGAGCCAGACGCACCTGGAGCTGCTGCAGTGGGTGCTGCTCGGCCTGCTGGTGGTGGCCATCCTCGGGGCCGTGGTGCTGCGGACGGGTGCACGCATCTGGCGCCTGTCATCGTCCAAGCTCGACACCGGGACGCGCTGGCTTGGCTGGCTGATCTTCGGCAGTGCGGCCGCCTTGGTGGTGAGCATCACGCCCGAGCTGTTCTACGGCATCAACGCGGCAGGCGACCGCACCACGGCCTCGTCGGAGCGCGCCATCGTGCTCTACATCCGCAACACCCTGCTGGTGTCGGGCACCACCGGCATCTTCGCGGTGCTCATCGCCACCACCGCCGGCTACGCCTTCGCCCGCATGCGCTTCGAGGGGCGCTACGCCACGCTGCTCAGCTTCGTGTTCGTGCAGATGTTCCCTGGCTTCATGGCCCTGGTGGCCATCTACTGGCTGATGGTGCGCCTCGACCTGCTCAACACCTTCAGCGGCCTGATCCTGGCCTACTCCGGCGGCGCCATCGCCTTCTCGGCCTGGATCTTCAAGGGCTACCTGGAGTCGATCAGCCCGGCGCTGGAGGAGTCGGCCATGGTGGACGGCGCCACCCGCTGGGGCGCCTTCATGCGCGTGGTGCTGCCGGTGTCCATCCCCATGCTGCTGTTCATCTTCCTGCTGCAGTTCATCGGCACCTACAGCGAGTTCATCCTGGCCAACACGCTGCTCCAAGGGCAGGAGAACTGGACGGTCGGCATGGGCCTGCGCAACTTCACCAGCGGCCGTTTCGACACCCAGTGGGGGGCGCTGGCGGCCAGCGCGGTGCTTGGCTCCATCCCCATCCTGCTGATCTTCTACGCTTTCCAGGACGCCTTGACCGGCCAGCACACGGCGGGTGGCGTGAAGGGGTGAGTTCCGGCCTGGTACTGGCCCTCGATCAGGGCACGACGAGCTCGAGGGCCATCCTCTTCGATGCCAAGGGGACGGTGCTGGCCAGTGCCCAGCAGGAGCTGGGCCAGAGCTACCCCCAGCCTGGCTGGGTGGAGCACGACCCGATGGCGATCTGGCATGACCAGCTCGCGGTGGCGGAGCAGGCCATGCGCCAGGCTGGCGTGGTGGCCAGCGACCTGGCCGCCGTCGGCATCACCAACCAGCGCGAGACCACGCTGCTGTGGGACCGTGCCACGCTGCAACCGCTGGCGCCCGCCATCGTGTGGCAGGACCGACGCACGGCCGCTGCCGTGCAGGCCATGGCCCAGCGGCCGGGCATGGAGGCTCTGGTGCAGCGGCGCAGTGGCCTGGTGCTCGACGCCTACTTCAGCGGCAGCAAGCTGGCCTGGCTGCTGGAGCAGGTGCCTGGTGCGCGCACGCGGGCCGAGCGCGGCGAGCTGGCCTTCGGCACGGTGGACAGCTGGCTGATCGCCCAGCTCACACGCGGCGAAGCGCACGTCACCGACGTCAGCAACGCCTCGCGCACCATGCTGCTCGGGCTGGACGGCCTGGACTGGGATGAGGAGCTGCTTGCCCTCTGGGAGCTGCCGTCAGCCCTGCTGCCGCAGGTGGTGGACTCCTCTGGCGTGGCGGCCGTGGTGGCGGACGGCCTGCCCTTGGCCGGCGTGCCCATCGCCGGCATCGCCGGTGATCAGCACGCCGCCACCTTCGGTCAGGCCTGCTTCCGGCCCGGCCAGGTGAAGGCCACCTACGGCACCGGCGCCTTCCTCATGCTCAACGTCGGGGAGGCACCCGTCCCGTCCAGCCACCGATTGCTCAGCACGGTGGCTTGGCGACGGCCCGGTGAGACGCGCTACGCCTTGGAGGGCAGCGTGTTCATCGCCGGGGCTGTCGTGCAGTGGCTGCGCGACGGCCTTGGGCTGATCGAAGACGCTTCCGAGATCGAAGCCCTGGCCACCAGCGTGCCCGACGCCGGTGGCCTGACGCTGGTGCCGGCCTTCACGGGACTGGGCGCCCCCTACTGGGATCCCTATGCTCGCGGCACGCTGCTTGGCATCACCCGCGGCAGCACCGGCGCCCACGTGGCAAGGGCCGGGGTGGAGTCCATCGCCTTCCAGGTGGCGGACGTGGTCGAGGCGATGCGCGCGGACGCAGAGAATGCCGACAGCCCGATGACGCTCAGCGAGCTGCGGGTGGACGGCGGGGCGGCAGCCAACGACCTGCTCATGGCCTTCCAGGCCGACCTGCTCGGCCTGCCGGTCACGCGGCCGCAACTCACCGAGGTGACCGCCCTCGGGGTGGCCTACCTCGCCGGCTTGGCGACGGGGGTGTGGTCGGGCCCAGATGACATCGAGGCCATCTGGCAGGTCGAGCGCAGCTTTGAGCCCACCATGGCTGAAGACGAGCGTCAGACGCGCGTCGCTCGCTGGCGGCGGGCGGTGGAGCGGGCCAGGGACTGGGCGAGGGAGGACGCATGAGCGTGGCTGGATGGGTTGTAGCCTAGGAAGGCGCTAGGTTCGCTTGCCGGGATGGCGGAATGGTAGACGCATGAGACTTAAAATCTCCCGCCCGCGAGGGCATGCGGGTTCGAGTCCCGCTCCCGGCACCAACGCAGCTACCAGGAGAACATGATGCCGACGATCGCCCACCTCAGCGATCCCCACCTGGACGGAACGCCGGAGCGTAGCGACCGTTTCCGTCGTGTGCTGGCCCAGCTCGACAGTCTCGAGGACTTGGCTGCCTTGGTCGTCTCCGGTGACCTCACGGACCGCGGCACGACCGAGCAGTACCGCGAGGCCTTGGCGCTCTTGCCGCCGCACCTCCCTACCCTGGTGGTGCCGGGCAATCACGACAGGCGCGAGGCCATGCGCGCGGCGCTCGCTCCTGGGTCGACCGGTCCGCTCGACCGTGTGCTCGAGGTGCCAAGTGGGCCGGGCAAGGCCCCGCTGCGGGTCATCGGCCTTGACGCGCTGGTCGAGGGTGAGATCGGTGGCCGACTCACTCCGGCGAGCCTGGCCTTCGCCGGCAGGCATGTGGCGGAGGCCCCGGGGCAAGTGCTCGTGGTGCTCCACCAACCACCTGTGCCCATCGGCCACGACCTCCTTGACCGGCATGGTCTGCACGACGATGGGGCGTTCGCCGAGCTGATCGCCTCCTCCGACCGCATCGTCGCCGTGCTCAGCGGGCATGTGCACGCCGCGGTGGCCACCCGCTTCGCCGGCAAGCCGCTGCTCGGCGCGCCCGGCATCTCCTCCAGCCTGCGGCTGGGCAGCGAGGCCGATCCTGTCATGGACACCGAGGCGCCGCCCTCATTCGCCTACCACGTGCTCGACGATGCCGGGTTGTTGCGCACGGTGTTCCACGCCATCCGCCCTTGAACGTATGCGCGGCTGGGCGGATGTGACGACGACCGACTTGCCCCGCGTGCGTCGCTCGCCAGCGGCGGGCGGGTCAACCCGCCTCCGCCAGCAGTCCTGGCCGGAGCCGCAGCATCTCGGCGCGCTCCGCCTCCGGCAAACGAGGGTAGGCGAGCGGCAGTCGCCTCATGGTGTCGTGCACGATCTCGGCCACGACACGGCGCATGAAGCGCTTGTCGTCCGCTGGCACCGCGTACCATGGCGCCCACGGCCTCGACGTGGCCCGCAAGGCCTCCTGGAAGGCGTGCTGGTAAGCGTCCCAGTGCTGCCGTTCGCGCACGTCAGCGGGTGAGAACTTCCAGTTCTTGTCTGGCTCGTCGATGCGCTTGACGAAGCGTCGTGCCTGCTCGGACTTCGAGAGGTGCAGGAAGAACTTGAGGATCGCCGTGCCTTCTCGCGCCAGGTGGCGCTCGTAGTCCGCGATGGCCGCCAGGCGTTCGTCCCAGATGGTGGCGTGGTCGACGTGCGGCAGGCGCTGGTTCGCGAGGATCGCGGGATGGACACGCACCACCAGCGCCTCCTCGTAGTGGCTACGGTTGAACACGCCGATGCGCCCACGTTGGGGCAGTGCCCGCGCGATGCGCCACAGGAAGTCGTGCTCGAGCTCGAGCGCTGTTGGCTGCTTGAAGGAGGTGACCTGGCAGCCTGCCGGGTTCACGCCGCGCATCAGATGGCGGATGGTGCCGTCCTTGCCTGCCGCGTCGATGGCCTGGAACACCAGTAGCACGGCGAAGCGGTCGTCGGCATAGAGCGTCTCCTGCAGGTCCCGCAGCTTCTTGCGCGCCTTATTCAAGGCCTTCTCGTTCGCCTTGCGGTCGGGCGCACCCTCTGGCGGCGCGGTGGACGCGTTCGCCAGCGTGAACGCACCGTCGAAGGGGACGCGGTAGGGACTATCGGCGGGCGTGACCCAAGGCGTGTCCATGGTCCAGGCTAACGCTGCCGAAGTGCGCCTGATGGCCGAGGATCATCCACCCTCACACGTCGCAGGCATCGGACTCGAGGAACGGCATGTAGTTGACGCCCACGTCCCACTCTTGCAGTCTCTGGACCGGCTGGACGTTGATCGGGTACAGGGTGGGGCCGATGCCGACGCAGTTGAACTGGACATGGAGGAAGCGGCCAGGGCCGGTGAACAGGCCGGCCACCGCGACCGGCCGGAGGTCGGTGATCAGGTTGTCGTTGAGGTTGAGTTGGTTCAGACCGCTCAGGCCGCCCAGGGGCGACAGGTTGGCGATACGGTTCCGGGAGGCGTAGAGGTGGGTCAGGCTGCTCATGGTGGAGACCGGGTCTAAGTCGCCGATCCGGTTCGCGGTGATCACCAGTTCCCGGATCTGGGTCAGGCCCCGCAGACCTTCGATGCTGCTGAGCTGGTTCCTGGCGAGGTTCAGGATCTCCAGGTTCTCCAAGGCCTCCAGGTTGCCGATGTTGCTGATGCCGTTGCCGCGCAGGTCGAGGGTGGTCAGGGTGGTGATGCGCTCGACACCGGCCGGGTTGCTGATGCGGTTGTCACCGAGGTAGAGGCTGAGCAGTGCAGGGGCGTTGGCTAGGGCACCGATGCCGGTCAGGTCGTTGAGTGTGGCGCTGAGCAGGCGGAGTGCTGGCAGACCGCCGAGCGGCGCCACGGTGGTGATCCTGTTGTCGTCCGCCCAGATGATCTCGACCTTCCGCAGGTTCTGCAGCGGGCTGAGGCTGTTGACGGCGGTCTCGCGCAGGATCAAGGTGTGCAGCTCGCTGAGGCTGCTGGCGAAGTCGATCTGGGTCAGGTTCGGCAGCTTCTCCAGCGTGAGGTGGGTGACGGCTGTCATGCTGGCGATCTTGTGACGCTCGCTCACAGGGAACGGAGCGTTCGACAAGGTCAGGCCCGTGGCGGTGGTCAGGTACTGGATGCCCTCCAGCGAGCCGAGCCCGGTGTTGCGGATGTTCAGCTGCCGGACCTGAGCCAGGTTCTCGCAGCTCAGCACCTCGCTCTTGCTTGGGGTGTCGCGTCTGACGGCGATGACCAGCGCTGCGCGCAGCGCCGGGTCAGGGACGGTGATGATCGCGGCGGGGTTCTCGGCACAGTCCTGCGAGACCGGCTCTGCTTCGGCCACGGTGAAGTCGAAGCGTGCCCAGTCGTTGGCGGTGTTGGCCTGCTGCAGCACGCTCTCGCCATCGACCTTGAGCCACAAGGCGTGGGCGCCGGCGCTCAGCTCGGCCGGCAGGACGACGGACAGGCTCAGACCATGCGCTGACCCGGACGCAAGCGCAGGCACGGCCTGGCTGACGATGGCTTCGCTGCCTGGGCCGGGTTGCGTGGGTCCGGCCAGATGGACATGCAGGCTCGACGCGCCCGCGTCCGCGGCGCCGGTGTTGCTCACGACGACGTTCAGGTCGACCGTATCGCCGGGCTCGTGGTCCGTGACGGCGCCTTCCTGGATCGTCACGATCAGGTCAGGCCGAGGCGTGGCTGGACCACCCGACTGGCCGCAGGCGGTGATGACGGCGATGGCGAGCAGTAGCAGGGGTAGAAGGGGGTTCCTCACGGCGGCACGCTCCTCGGGTGACGTGCACCCAGGTTGCCTGGTCGGTCTCTAAATCTGGGTTAAACCCAAAGCCTGGCTACAACCGAGTTTGGCTGTGGACGAAGGTGCTCCCGACACCCACCCTCGGTGCATGAACATGCACACCGTGGTAGCTTCTTCCCACCGTGGGCCCCGACGCCGCCTCGCTCTCCATCTCCTCCTACCTCCCCGGCAGCGCCTACGACGAGGCCTTCGACGCCAGTGGCAAGGTACGCCCCCTCTACCGCGAGGTGGTTCGGCGACTGAACGAGTACGGCGTGCGCGAGTTCCAACGCCGGGTCCAGCTCATCGACCTGGTCTTCCGCCACCAGGGCATCACCTTCACCGTCTACGGCGATGCATCAGGCACCGAGCGCAGCTTCCCCTTCGACCCGGTCCCGCGCCTGATCGCCGCGGCCGAGTGGGAGCATCTCGAAGCCGGCCTCAGGCAGCGGGTGAAGGCCCTCAACCTCTTCCTTGCCGACCTCTACGACGGCGCCCAGGTCGTGGCCGACGGCATCGTGCCACGCGCGCTCATCGAGAACCATCCGCACCTCCGTGCCCAGGTGCGCGGCCACCAGCCGCCGCTCGGCGTCTACACCCACATCGTCGGCGTCGACCTCATCCGCGAGAGCCGAGGGCGTTGGCTGGTGCTGGAGGACAACCTGCGCAGCCCAAGCGGCGTGAGCTACATGATCGCCAACCGCGGCGTCATGGCCCGCAGCTTCCCCAAGATGATGCAGGCCCACGCGGTGCGGCCGGTGCGCCACTACCCGGTGGAGCTGCTCAACCTGCTGCGTGAGCTCAGCCCACGAGACGTGGCCGTGCCGACGGTGGTGGTGCTCACGCCGGGGCCATACAACTCGGCCTACTTCGAGCACGCCTTCCTCGCCCAGCAGATGGGCGTGGAGCTGGTGGAGGGCCGCGACCTCTTCGTCGACGACGGTCGCCTGTGGATGCGCACCACGGCTGGCAAGCAGCAGGTGGACGTGGTCTACCGCCGCATCGACGACGACTTCCTCGACCCCAAGGCCTTCCGACCCGACTCGGCGCTCGGGGTGCCAGGCCTGTTGGAGGTCTACCTGGCTGGCCGCGTTGCCCTGGCCAACGCTATCGGCACCGGCGTGGCCGACGACAAGGCGGTCTATGCCTACGTGCCCGAGCTGATCCGCTACTACCTTGGCGAGGAGGCCATCCTCCCCAACGTGCCCACCTTCCGTTGCCATGAGCCCGATCACCTTGCGCATGTGCTCAGCGAGGCCAAGGAACTGGTCATCAAGGAGGTGGGTGGTGCAGGCGGCTACGGCATGATGATCGGCAGCGAGACGGACGCCACGGCCATGGACGCCTATCTGCGCAAGGTGCGCGAGCAGCCGGCGAACTACGTGGCGCAGCCCATCGTCTCGCTCTCCACCCACCCCACCTACGATCCGCAGAGCCAGTCCTTCGATCCCTGCCACGTCGACCTGCGTCCCTACGTGCTGGTGGGGCGCGAGACCACCATCGTGCCTGGCGGCCTGACCAGGGTGGCGCTGCAGCGCGGTTCGCTGGTGGTCAACTCCTCGCAGGGCGGCGGCTCCAAGGACACCTGGGTGCTGGAGGGTCCGGGCGACGCCGACGCCATGAGCGACACGGAGCGGGCGGAGCGGGAGGACTGATGCTCAGCCGCATCGCCGAGTCCCTTTACTGGTTCGGGCGCTACGTGGAGCGGGCCGAGCACACCGCACGCCTGCTCGATGTCAACTACCACGCCTTGGCCGAGGCGCCGCTGAGCGCAGGCGGCCGCTCCATCGTGGCGGAGCAGTGGGCTCCCCTGCTGGCCAGCACCGGGTCGGAAGAGGGCTTCCGCGCGCACTTCGAGCGGGCGGATGCCAACAGCGTGCCGCATTGGCTCACCCTGCACCCGGCCAACCCCGTCTCCATCCGCGCCAGCCTCAGCTTCGCCCGTGAGAACGCCCGCGCCCTGCGTGACCGCATCTCCACCGAGATGTGGGAGGCCGTCAACCGCGCCTACCTCGACCTTGCCCAGGGCCCCACCTTGTGGGACGAAGCCGACCTGCACAGCTACTGCGTGGCGGTGCGCGAGGCCAGCCACCTGCTGCTCGGCATCGCCCACGCCACCCTGCCGCGTGACGACGGCTGGGCCTTCCTGCGCGCAGGCCACTACCTGGAGCGTGGTGGCAGCACCGTGCGCCTGCTGCAGGTACGCCAGCGGCCGGCCAAGCAGGACGAGCCGGTGTCGGCCGGCCTTGCGCTGCACCGGGCGATGGCCCTGCTGCGCTCGGCGTCGGCCTACGAGGCCTTCCGCAAGAGCCACCACGGATCGCCCGACCAGCGTTCGATCACGGCCTTCCTGCTGCTGGAGCCTGGCTTCCCACGCTCGCTGCTCTACTGCGCCAGGCATCTGGACGAGGTGCTGCAGGAGATCGGCCGGCGGCATCCGCAGCACCAGCGCCGCGAGGCGCAGCGGCAGGCGGGCTGGCTGGCGGCGCAGCTCCGCTACTGCCGCGACGTGGCACAGATCCTTGACGTCCAGGACCCCAGCCTCGACGAGCTTGGCCTACGGTTGGACGAACTCTCCGACGAGGTCGGGCGCAGCTACTTCCTGCGGCAGGACCTGCTGGAGACCGAAACCGAAGGTGCCGCCCAGGGGTAGCCAGCCGCAGCAGCCGCAGGCTGCTGCCAAGTTGTCGGCCGCACTACAGAACCCAGCCGCAGCAGCCGCAGGCTGCTGCTAAGTTGTCGGCCGCAAAGCGGCCGACAACCCTAGACCTCGTCCGCCGTCGCCCAACCCACGAAGGTCAACGGCTCGAGCGCATCCACCTCGTGCCGCACGCGGACCTCGACCTCCAGCTGGCCATGGCCGCCACCGCGACGAAGCCCCCACACCGGCGGCACGTCGTCGTAGTCGGCGCCAACGCCGATCTTGACGTGGGCCTCCTCCACCGGGCGGCCGTTGGTCGGGTCGAAGCCCACCCAGCCGTTGCCGGGCAGGAAGGCCTCCACCCAGGCATGGGAGCCCTCGCTGCCCACCAGCCGGTGCTCGTTGGCCGGGTCGGCGTGCACGTAGCCCGAGACGTAGCGTGCGGGGATGCCGGCTGTGCGGCAGAGCGCCAGCATGGCGTGGGTGTAGTCCTGGCAGACGCCTGCACCAGCTGTCACGAAGTCGGCCAGCGGGGTGTCGACGTGGGTGGCGTTGGGCACGTAGTGGAAACGCTGCTGCAGGTAGACCGTCAGCTCGCTCAAGTAGGCCACCAGGTCTTGGTCGGTCGTCAAGCGCAAGGCGCCGAGCATGCTGAACCAGTCGCGATCGAGGGGCACGCGTTCGGTGGGTGCGAGGTAGGTGAAGAAGCGGTGCCGCAGGTTAGGCAAGGTACGGGCCGACACCGGGACAGGCTGCGGCACGGGGTAGGTTTCCACCAGCGAGCTGGCCGACACCGTGAGTTCGGCATGTTCGGCCGCCACGTGGAAGTGGTGCATCAGGGTGCCATGGGGGTCGCGTTGACTGCGCAGCTCGCTGCGAGGCTCGATCTCGAGGTCGAAGGCCAGCAGGGTCTGCCGGTAGTCGTCCGCCGGGCGCAGGCGTAGCTCGTTGAAGGAGTCCCAGGCGGGGACCTCGTAGCGGTAACGGGTGAGGTGCTCGACACGGAGGAGCATCGCGGCGAGTGTACCAACCCCTCGTGATAGCCTCCCGCAGCATCCGCACCGGTGTCAGGAAGGGAGCATCCGCGTGAACCGATGGCCGAGGGCGCTTCGCCCCTTCGCCGAAGGCCAGTACCGCCTCCTCGTGGCTGCCCTCACCGCATCGCTGTTCGGCTCTGGCATGTGGCTGGTGGCGGTGGTGTGGCAGGTCATTGCCATGGATGGTGGCCCAGGCGATCTCTCCCTGGTGGCCACCGCCGCCGCGGTCGGCTTGCTGGCGGCGGTGCTGCTCGGTGGCGTGGCCGCCGATCGTCTGCCGCGACGCAGCATCCTCATCGCGGTGGAGGCGACCAAGGCGCTGACCACCGGTGTCGGCGCGGCGCTGGCCATCAGCGGCGGCATCGAGATCTGGCACCTGGTCGTCATCTCGCTGGTGCTCGGCTTGGCCGACGCCTTCTTCTACCCCGCCTACTCGGCCCTGCTGCCCTCCATCCTGCCTGCCGATCAGCTGCTCGCCGCCAACGGCATGGAGGGCATGCTGCGTCCCGTCATCCTGCAGGCGATCGGACCCGTGGTGGCCAGTGCCGCCATCTCGGCCTTCTCCCCAGGCCACGCCATCGCCGTCGTCGCCCTGCTGCAGGCGGCCGCGGTGCTTGGGCTCGCCTTCCTGCGCTCGATCCCCGTGGTGCGAGACCTGCAGGGCAGCAACAGCGTCAAGGCGGCCCTGGTCGACATCAGGGAGGGCTTTCGCTGCATGGTGAAGACGCCATGGCTGCTGGCCACCCTCTTGTTCGCCTGCGCCTTCGTGCTGCTGACCATGGGGCCCATCCAGGTGCTGCTGCCCTTCGTGGTCCGCGACCAGCTCGGCGGCGGCCCTCAGGCCTTCGCCTATGCCCTCGCTGCCTTCGGCCTTGGCGGCGCCGCTGGTTCGTTGGCGGTGGCCTCCAGGAGGTTGCCGAGGCGCTACCTCACGGCCATGAACCTTGCCTGGGGCCTCGGCTGCCTGCCCATGATGCTGATCGGCTTCAGCAGCCAGCTCTGGTTGGTCATCGTGGCGCTGGCCCTGACGGGCTTCACCTTCTCTGCAGGCAACGTCATCTGGGGCACGCTGCTGCAAAGGCGGGTGCCGCCCGAACTGCTCGGCCGGGTGTCCAGCTTGGACTTCTTCGTCAGCTTGGCGCTCATGCCTGTGTCGATGGCCCTTGCCGGCCCCGTTGGCGAGCGCCTCGGCTACCCGCTCACCTTCGCGCTGGCGGGCTCCCTGCCTCTGCTGCTGGCCTTCGCGGCCATCTACCTTGCGCGGATGCCCAAGGACGAGCTCGAGCACCCACTCGACACGGCGGTGGTGACGGCGCAGGACCAGGCCTGAGCGGGAGCGACGCGCCAGCACAGGCGAGGCTGCTCAGCTGGGCAGGCGATCCACCTTGGCGGCCAGCACGAAGTCGCTCTTGGTCAGGCCGTCGATCTTGTGGGTCCAGATGGTGACCTTGACCCGGCCCCAGCTCAGATGGATGTCGGGGTGATGGCCCTGCTCCTCTGCCAGTTCCCCGACCCGGTTGGTGAAGGCCAATGCCTGCTTGAAGTCGGGGAACTCGTAGCTCTTGGCGAGGTGGTGCTCCTCGATGACGGCCCAGCCGCCGCCGAGGCGTTCCTGCAGCTCGATCAGGGCTTCACCGCTCAGGGGCGGGACGCCGCCCTTGCAGGGGACGCATTCCTGGTTGGCCAGGTCGCTCATGGCTGCGCACCTCTCTTTCCGGGCCTCGCGCATCCGGTCTGGATGCGTCGCCCTTGGTCTCGCGATACCCCACAGTAGACCGCCTGTCTGAGTGAGGCTCCCTGCCGGCTGACCTCCTGCGCCTGTTGCCGGGCGATGGCACGTAGAGTAGCCACCGAAACCCTGGCATGGTCCAGATGGACCGCGTCTCAGCCGAGCCGGGGATGGGAGCCCAGATGCCCGAGTACGACACGCTCATCCGCCATGCCCGCATCGTCGACGGCAGCGGCAACCCTTGGACCCATGGCGACGTGGCCATCTCTGGCGACCGCATCGCCGCCATCGCCCCTCCTGGCGCCATCGCCGACGTGCAGGCCAGCGAGGTGGTCGACGCCACTGGCCTGGTGGTCGCGCCCGGCTTCATCGACATCCAGAGCCACGCCATCCTGCCGCTCATGCGCGACGGCCGCTGCCTCTCCAAGATCACCCAGGGCGTCACCACCGAGATCATGGGTGAGGCATGGACCCCTTCGCCGGTGGGCGGGCGCAACACCGACCCCATTGCCGGCGGCCTCTTCGCCCAGAGCCTCGACCCGGTCTGGCTGGAGCGCATGCAGACCTGGACACGTTTCGGTGACTGGCTCAGGGCGATGGAGGACCACGGCGTCTCCCCCAACGTCGGCTCCTTCATCGGTGGCGGCACCATCCGCACCTACGCCAAGGGCATGGACATGGGCCAGCCCGACGCCGATGAGCTGGCGACCATGCAACGGGTGCTGGCCGAGGCCATGGAGGACGGCGCCTTCGGCGCCTCCTACGCGCTGATCTACCCACCCGACGCCTACACCGACACGGCCGAACTGATCGAGGTGTGCAAGGCTATGGCGCCATACGGTGGTGTCTACATCACCCACATGCGCTCGGAGTCGCACGCCATCTTCCCTGCATTGGAGGAGGCGCTGAGCATCGGTCGCGAGGCGGGCGTGCCGGTGGAGATCTACCACCTCAAGGCCGCTCACCCCGGCGCATGGTGGACCATGCCATCGGTCATCGAGCGCATCCACCGTGCCCGCGCGGAGGGCCAGGACGTCACCGCCGACATGTACCCGTACGCTGCCTCCGGCACCGGCCTCACCGCCATCCTGCCCACCTGGACGGCGGCTGGCGGCAAGCTCTACGACAACCTGGCCGACCCCGATGTGCGTGAGCGCGTGCGGGCGGCGCTGGAGGGCCGCTCGCAGGACGACGGCCTCGGCCTGGAGACCCGCGGTGGACCGCGCGGCATCATGCCGGTCGGCTTTCACAAGCCGGAGCACCAGGTCTACGTGGGCAAGCGCTTGGATGAGATCGCCGAGATGCGCGGCCAGGATTGGATCGAGGCGGCGCTCGACCTGCTGGTGGCCGAGCGGCAGCGCATCAGCACCATCTACTTCTCCATGGACGAACAGAACCTGCGCCTGCAGGTGCAGCAGCCTTGGATCAAGTTCTCCACCGACGCAGGTGGCTTCGACCCGGCCTGGGCCAAGGCCATGGGCCCATACCACCCGCGCGCATACGGCACCTACCCGCGGGTGCTGCGCAAGTACGTGCGCGAGGAACGGCTGATCACCCTGGAGGACGCGGTCCGCAAGATGACGTCGTCGGTGGCCGACCGGCTCTCCTTGCGTGAGCGCGGTTTGTTGCGCGAGGGCTTCTTCGCCGATGTCATCCTCTTCGACCCCGACACCATCACCGACCACGCCACCTTCGACGACCCGCACCAGCTCTCCACCGGCGTGCGCGACGTCTGGATCAACGGCAGCCGGGTCCTGCGTGGCGGCGAGCACACCGGCGCCACCCCTGGGCGCTTCGTCAAGGGACCGGGAGCAGCCGTCTGAGCACCCTGATCCGCCACCACCTTGCCCTGCTGCATCCGCGAAGGCCGGCCTTCGCCCTCTTGCGCGAGGGGCCAGCGGCCGGGGCCCTTCCTTGGCTCGACGTGGTCGGCGATGACCCAACGGACGTGCCGCCTGCGCTGGGTGGCGTGCTGCCGGAGGGCGAGGTCCCTGGCGCGGCGACGGCAGTGCCCGGTTTGCCCGCCGTGGTCTTGCTGGTCACCCTGGGCCAGTTGCAGGAGGCCGAGGCGACTGCCGCCGCCCTGCCGAGTGAGGCCGAGGCTGGCGGACCTGCGCCGACGACCATCTCGGTCCACAGGCTTCAGCTCTGCGAGGCCGTTGGGGGCTTCGATCCGGACGGGCTCGACTGGTGGGAGGGTGGCGAGGCGCCGTCCGAGCTGCCCGCGGCGCTGCTGCCCACCTTGCAGGCTGGCTTGGCGCGTTGCGGCGCCGACGGGGACGCAGATTGGCCTGCCTTCGCCCTGCCCGGCGCCACGGCGGCCTTGGCCACGTCCTTGGGGTCGCTGGAAGCCGCGCCTCGGCTGGTCCTGCCTGTGACCGACGACGATGCGGACACGCCCCTGCGACTGCTGAAGGCATGGAGCCTGAGCAGCGTGTGGATCAGCCGCGACACCGTGCTGAAACTGGCCCACCCTGCCTTCGCGGTGGAGCCGGCCATCACCAAGGCGCTCAACAGGCTGGCGCCAGGATCGGTCGCCGAGGTGCTGGCCGTCGGCGAGCTGCGCGTGCCCGGTACGCCGTTGCCCTCTCCCTGGGTCCTGCAACGCAAGGCGGGCGGCCAGGACATGGAGGGCAGCGAGGACGCCGCCGGCCGCTTGGCCGACGCCTTGGCCGAGGTCCAGAACGCCTGCCACGGTCACGAGGAGGAGCTGCTGTCCATCGGCCTGCTCGACCGCGGACCCGAGGCGACCGCAGCCGCCCTGGAGGAGGTCTGGGCCTCGGAGGAACTGGCTGACCTGGACGAGGCGGAGCGCGCGGCCTTGCCGCGGCTGGACGACCTGCTGCGCAGGGAGCTCGATGAGCTGGCCTCCCTGCAGGCTCCCCTGCTGCTCACGCACGGCGACCTCCACCCCGGCAACGCCCTGGCCACCCCGCTGGAGAAGCCCGTCATCATCGATTGGACCGACGCTTGCCTCTCCTGGCCGGGGGTGGACCTGATCACCATGCTGAGCTTTAGGGTGGTGCCTGAGGATGAGGCGGCCGTGGCCTTGGTGGCCCGTTATGCCAACGCCATCCGCGGCTCTGTCGGTGACGAGGCCGAGACACTGGTGGCCAGGGGCCTGGCCATGGCGCCGGCCTTCCATGCCCTGAACTACGCGCGCATCGAGGCCTTCAGGCCACCCGCCTTGCGCTGGGACCTGAGGGGCGCTGTCAGGGGGATCGTCAGGCTGATGCTGCGGCGGTCCGGGCTGGTCCCTGCCGCCTGAGTCCACGACGCTAGGTGGAGGTGGAGGCGGCCGGTCGGCCCCTCTGATGGCCATGGGCGCTTGACCGGCCTTGCACCACCTGGGCCGCTACAATCGGGTGAGAAAGTCTGAGAAAGACTCTTCCTCCCGGGAGGCCCGACATGCAGAGAATCCCCCAGCTACCCGACGCGCCGTCCTCCAGCGCTTCCATGTTCCGCTTCGGCGCCATCGCCGTGGTGGTCGTCCTCATCCTCGCCTTCGTGTTCCAAGGCATCTACACCGTCGACCAGGGCTACCGCGGCGTCATCCTGCGCACCGGCGCCGTCATCGGCATCGCCCAGCCCGGCCTCGGCTTCAAGCTGCCCTTCTTCGACCGTGTCGTGCAGGTGCGCGTGCAGACCAACAGCAAGGTCTACGACCGCATGGAGACCTACAGCCGCGATCAGCAGCTGGCCGAGCTGCGCCTGTCGGTCACCTACCGGCTCGTGCCAGAGGAAGTGGACGAGGTCTACGGTCAGTACGGCGGCGAGGAAGGCATCGTCAACCGCTTGGTCGACCGCCGCGTGAACGAGTTGGCGCGCACGGTCTTCGGCCAGTTCAACGCCAGTGAGGCCATCCAGCAGCGTGCCCTACTCAACCAGCAGATCTCCACCGCCATCATCGCAGCGGTCGCTGGCGGTCCCATCATCGTGGAGTCGGTGCAGGTGGAGGACATCGCCTTCAGCACCGTCTACGAGCAGAGCATCGAAGCGCGCATGCTGGCCGAGGTCGAGGTGCAGAAGCGCACCCAGGAGCTGGAGCAGCAGCGGGTGCAGGCGCAGATCACCGTGACCCAGGCGCAGGCGGCTGCCGACGCGCGATTGGCGGAGGCCCGTGCCCAGGCCGAAGCCACCCGCATGGCCGGTGAGGCAGAGGCCGACGCCATCCGGGCGCGGGGTGACGCGTTGCGTGACAACCCCATGCTGATCGCCCTTGTCACGGCGGAGAACTGGAACGGCGTCCTGCCCACCACGATGCTGCCGGGCGGCACCATCCCCTTCCTCGACCTCACCGGCCTGCCGCGCTGAGCGTCGACGCAGGATCGCCGGCCGCCCCGGCCGCTACATTGGTCCCATGGCCAGCTTCGATGACCTGGACAGGATCGCTCGAGCGCTACCCGAGGTGGAGGCGCGCCTGACGGCCGACGATCGACCGACCTACTCGGTGCGGGACAAGGCCTTCCTCTTCCTGCGTCCACCGCGCAAGGACGCCATCGACCCCGAGACCGGCGAGCGCATGGACGACGTGCTGGTCTTCCGCACCCAGGGGCGGGAGGGCAAGGCCAGGTGGCTGGATGACGCCTCGCTGCCGTTGTTCACCACACCCCACTTCGACGGCTGGCCGGGGGTGCTCATGCGGCTGCGGCACCTGGTGGAGGCGGACGAGGCAGCGCTGCGGGCCTTGGTGGAGCATGCTTGGGCGGCGCAGGCGCCAAGCCGGCTGGTGAAGGCATGGGAGGCCGCGCAGGATCTGAGCTGAACGGATGGCGCTTCCGGCCGAAGCCCGCTGCCGTGGCGTTGCGACCGATCGCGGCCAGCCTTTCGTGTGAAAACAACAAGAGAACTCGCGTTGGCTCCTCTCACGACCAGGGCGGATGATGAGGACGTGGCCGCCCCAGGCCCAAGGAGGAGAAACATGCGCAACCTTCGAGTCCTCGTGATCGGCATGGCCATCCTCGTTCTGGGGGCATGCGCGCCGCGGGTGGACACCGTGACGCCTTCCCGCACCCAGGAGATGGTCAGCGCCTACCCTTACGCCGAAGCCTTCGCGTTGGTGGTCAGTGTGATCAACACCCAACCCTTCCCTAGCGACAGCAGTGGTTGGCTCCTCACCACCGTCGACCAGGCGGGTGGCTTCGTCGGCGCTGAACTGACCGGCAGCCGGAGAGCCTCCTTCGGCCGCACGGTCGACTACCGGGCCTTCATATCGGTGTCCTTGACCGACCGCGGCAACGGGACGACCTCCGTCCACCTCAGCTTCGACACCCACGACGAGTCCATCAGCCTCGCCCAGGCGATCAGGGAGAGGTTGGGGCTCTAGGCCACAGTCCTCTGCCCCACGGGAGGACCTCACGATGGGTCATGAACGCTTCGACCACACGATCCACCGAGGTGAGCTGGTAAGGATCTTCTGGGAGGGCCGCTGCATCATGACGATCGGCGGTGAGCGCGGCCGCGACCTGGCGGCCAAGCTGGCCGAGGCCGGCGACGCCGAGGCGCAACGCCTGCTGCAGCGCGTCACGGGCAACTTCAAGCGCGGCAACGAGCGTAGCTGAAGGGGCCAGGGGTGAAGGCAGGACCCGGTGATGGCATGCCCGGCATCTTCGGGTTGTCGCTGGCGAGGGCCTCGTAGTATCGTCTGGTGCTCGTGCCGGCTCGGCACGGAGGCGAGGCGATGTAGCTCAGCCGGTTAGAGCGCACGACTCATAATCGTGAGGTCCGGGGTTCGAGTCCCCGCATCGCTACCACGTCTAGGACGCACTTCCCTAAGGAGGTGCGTCCTTCTCCATGCATCCCGAGCCTGCCAACAGCTCCACCGCATGGCCAGGAGAGATGCCGGGCCCTACTCAGAGCCCCTCTTGACCCCTGTACCCCGCCCACTCCGGATCGTTCTCGAACACGAAGCGGTAGTAGTCCACCCCTTCGAGCTCCGCGGCGGCCGCCTCGTCCACGATCACCTTGCAGCGCGGGTGCAGCTGCAGCGCGGTGGCGCTGATGCGCGCGGTGATGGGACCCTCGGTGGCCAGCGCGAGCACGCGGGCCTTCTTCGCCCCGGTCACCACCAGCAGCACCTCCCTCGCCTCCAGGATGGTGCCTACCCCCATGGTCAGCGCCTGGCTGGGCACCGCATCGGGGTCGCCGCCGAACATCTCGGCGTTCTGTTGCCT